>JAUYJT010000043.1 GCA_030700225.1 Candidatus Nanopelagicales bacterium
CAGGCTGATCACCCGCCGCGCCTACGGCTTCCACTCCGCCCACGCAGCCCTCGCCCTTGTCATGCTCTCCTGCGGCCCCATCGACCTACGCCTCCCTCACGAGCGGCCGACCCGATGACCCACATTCATGCCGGGAGAGCCGTTCTTGTTCCAGTCGGCGAGCGTCTCATCGACCGAGGCGCGGACCCGCTCGGCGAGGTGGAGCCCTGATTCGGCGTCCCGGGCGTCCGCGACAACGACGAACTCGTCTCCACCGAAGCGTCCCAACTCGTCGCCAACGCGCAGTGCTTTGGTCACGGCTTGCGAAACGGCGCGCAGGGCCTCGTCCCCGGCCAGGTGGCCGAGGCTGTCGTTCACCTGCTTGAACCGGTCGCAATCCGCGATCAGGAGCGCGACCCCCGCAGATTGCCGCCTGGCCCGCTCGACCCTGGCGTCGAGGATCGCGAGGATCGTTGCCCTGTTCCAGACCTCGGTCAGGGCATCGTGTGTGGCTGAGTACTGCAGGCGGTCGTGAGCCTCTGTCAACTCGCGGTTGGCGTCATCCAGCTGCTCGTAAATCCGGCTCTTCTCGATGACGGCGGACACCATTCCGGCGAGTCGCAGATATGCCCTGCGATGGACTCCTTTGTAGGTCCCTGGAGCAGTACTGCTGAAGAACAGGAACCCGATCGGCTTGCCGCGTGCGATCAGCGGGCAGGTGAGACTAGATCGAATTCCCTCGGCCAGTATGAGTCTGGTTGATTCCGAATCGGGGTGCTGCTTGTAGTAGACGCGCAGGTCATCGATGATTCGCGGCTGGCCAGTATCGATGATTCTCTGCAGGCTGCTTCCCGCCATCTGAGCCGAGTACCCCGGCTTGATGTGCAGTTCCACAGCCTCGGAGCGGGACCAATACGCGCGGGCGACGCGCCCTTCGTCTTCCAAGAGGGCGCAGCCCAGTCGGTCAAACGGTATGACGCTTTGGAACGACTCGTAGACATTGTCGAGGACATCCTTCGGATGCAGGCCCTGCACGATCTCCTCGCCAATCTCGGCGAAGCGACGCTCGCGCTGGTATCGCAGCGAGAGATGCGTGGACAGCGATCCTCGAGGTCGGCTCCTATCGCTGGCGTCGGCTTCGGGGACTTCAGCGCGTTGCATGGGGGTCTCGTCTAGCTCCTCGGCCGCGAGCGTCTGTTCGGGCTCTGACTCCATACTTCATGCTAAGACTTCCACCGGGAGAGGGATAGGGAGTTCGGCGCCGACTTGCCTGCCCCCAAAGACTTAGCGGCCGTTCCGGCCAAACGCGACCGTTAGGGTACAGACGCACCCGTTGCAACGGTCGCGTCCTCGCGTGAAGGTCGCGTTTGACCGGAACGGCCGTTTCCGCGCGGCGGCGGGAGGGCTTCGGAGACGCGGGTCTGGGCGGCGATGGCGGCGCATCGGGTAAGGGTCAGGGCACTGTCGTAGCCACAGTCCAGGCGCGGGGCTTCGATGTCGGGGAGCTGTCCCTGGTCGGCGACGGCGCGCAGGGTGGGTTCGAGCACGATGCTGTCGTTGCGGTTGACGCCGTCGATGACCACGACCTGCTTGACATCGCGGTCGATAGGGAGCGTGACGGTCCACATCAAGGGGACGAATTGCTCGCACAGTTGAAGGCTGTCGACATGGCGGCGTTGGTAACGTCAACGGTCGATGGGATACGGTCCTTGGGAAATGCCGAGATCCGGTTGTCAAAGAGAGGGGTGCTGCCGAGCCGATGAAGATCAGAACCGCTGTCTTGGCGGGCGGCATTGTTGCTTGCGTCGCCGCACTCAGTGGGTGCTTCGGCGACGGGGCGTCCCAGAAGCCTCTCGCGTCGGTCACGTTCACAGGAACCTCGGCCGCATTCTGCCAGGCGGCGGTGTCCTACAACACCGCCCAGACGGGTCTGGCTCAAGCAGATGAGCACGATCCAGAGGCAGAGCGCTCAGCGTTGCAGACCTACTTGGATTCCGTCCAGCGTATGGTGGCCTCGCTTCCGGCCGACGCTCCGGCGGCAGCCAAGAATGGGCTCGCATCAATGCTCAGGCGCGCAGAGCAGGCAGCGCGCAAGAGCCCGCCCGACTTGGCAGCCGGTGCTAAATCGCTCATCGACGACCAGCCTGATGGAGTCGGAGCGTACGTGCAGAGCGCATGTGAGGGTGGCTAGCGCCACCGTCTGTTCCGAGCTGCGGGTCGGGGCGGCGATGGCGGCGCCTGGGATTGACCGGGAATTGGCGCCGGGACGGGCCTCCGGTACTCTTGGCCAGACGGTCTCGGGGCGGGCGCCCCGCGATTCGTGACCAGACCGAGGACAGGGCGACTTGATCGCCCCCCGGAAGATCGCGCCCGAAGGGAACACATGCCACTCGATTCAGCTATCAAGCAACAGGTCATGTCTGAATACGCGACTCATGACGGCGACACCGGAAGCCCTGAGGTACAGGTCGCTCTTCTGACCCGCCGGATCAACGATCTGACCGGGCACCTCAAAGAGCACAAGCATGACCATCACAGCCGCAGGGGACTGCTGCTCCTCGTTGGGCAGAGGCGCCGGTTGCTGAACTACCTGGCTGACCGGGACATCGAACGTTACCGTTCGCTGATCCAAAGACTTGGCATCCGCCGCTGAACCCCTCTGGGGTACTGGCCGCGCGTGCCGTGACACCGATCTAACAACTGAATAAATCTGCAAACCCAGAGGCAGTCGGCGGGAAGTCGGTCCTCGGTGGCGGACGTCGGGGATTGCCCCGGCGCCCTCGATCGAAGACCGGCAGTATGTTGTGCCGCTTGCCCCTGTCACAAAGGACAGGAGGACCCATGGAGGGTTCCCGAATTCACTCCGCGGAAGCGGTAATCGACAACGGCGCGTTCGGAACGCGCACAATCAAGTTTGAGACCGGTCGGCTGGCTCAACAGGCTGGCGGCTCGGCCGTGGCGTACTTGGATGGCGACACCATGTTGCTGTCGGCCACGTCGACTTCGAAGCACCCGAAGGAGCATCTGGACTTTCTCCCGCTCACCGTTGACGTGGAGGAACGCATGTACGCCGCTGGGCGTATCCCAGGCTCGTTCTTCCGCCGCGAGGGCCGTCCCAGCGAGGACGCGATCCTCACATGCAGGCTCGTCGACAGGCCGTTGAGGCCGACGTTGGTCAAGGGCCTGCGCAACGAGGTCCAGGTCGTCATCACAGTGCTGTCGCTTGACCCGGAGCACCTGTACGACGTCGTGGCCATCAATGCGGCGTCAATGTCGACGCAGCTAGCCGGCCTACCGTTCAGTGGTCCGATCGGCGCCACGCGGGTCGCGTTGATCAAGGGAGAATGGGTCGCTTTCCCGACTCATTCGCAACTGGAGTCGGCGACCTTCGACATGGTCGTAGCCGGTCGTGTCGTTGACCAGGACGTCGCGATCATGATGGTGGAGGCGGAATCCACGCCAGGCACCATTGAACTGATAGAGCAAGGGGCGACAGCGCCCACGGAGGAAGTCGTCGCCCAGGGTCTGGAGGCCGCGAAGCCATTCATCCGCGCCCTGTGCGATGCGCAGAGCGAGCTAGCGGCCAAAGCCGCGAAACCGATTCGGGACTTCCCGCTGTACCCGGAGTACTCCGACGCCGTCTTCGCGGCGGTCGAGGGCAGGGCGTCGGAAAGATTGGCGAAGACGCTGACGATTCCGGGCAAGACCGAGCGGAACGACGAGCTGCAGCGGCTGAACGACTCGGTCCACGCCGAGCTCGCCGATACCTACCCAGATTCCGCGAAGGAGATCGGTGCGGCTCTGCGCGCTCTGACCAAGCGGGTCGTTCGCCAGCGCGTGCTCCGCGAGAAGGTTCGCATCGACGGGCGCGGCTTGGCGGATATCCGCCATCTGAGCGCGGACGTCGACATCGTGCCCAGAGCCCATGGAAGTGCGTTGTTCGAGCGCGGGGAGACGCAGATTCTTGGCGTCACGACTTTGAACATGCTGCGGATGGAACAGCAGATGGACACCCTGAGTCCCGAGAGACGCAGACGCTACATGCACGACTACAACTTCCCTCCCTACTCAACTGGAGAGACAGGCAGGGTTGGGACGCCGAAGCGACGCGAGATCGGTCACGGTGCCCTTGCTTCTCGGGCACTGATCCCGGTGCTTCCATCCAGGGAGGAGTTCCCCTACGCGATCCGACAGGTGTCTGAGGCGATCAGTTCGAACGGCTCGACCTCGATGGGATCGGTTTGCGCGGCGACGCTGTCGCTGCTGAACGCGGGTGTGCCGCTGAAGGCTCCGGTCGCGGGCATCGCGATGGGCCTGATATCTGCTGAAGTCGACGGAGCCACGCAGTACGTGACGCTGACTGACATCCTCGGAGCTGAGGACGCCTACGGTGACATGGACTTCAAGGTCGCCGGCACGCGAGAGTTCGTGACCGCGCTCCAGCTGGACACCAAGCTCAGCGGGATACCAGCTCACGTTCTGGCAAGTGCGCTGTCGCAGGCCCACGACGCCAGGCTGGCGATCCTCGACGTGATGGCTGAGGCGATCGACGGCCCAGACGACATGTCAGAGCTAGCACCAAGGATCATCACGGTCCGGATACCGATTGACAAGATCGGTGAGGTGATCGGCCCCAAAGGCAAGATCATCAACCAGATCCAGGAGGAAACCGGCGCCGAGATCACGATCGAGGACGACGGAACGATCTACGTTGGCGCGATTAGCGGGTCGGCAGCGGAAGCCGCGCGCAGCAAGATCAACGCCATCGCCAATCCCACGATGCCGGAAGTTGGAGAGCGCTACTTAGGCACGGTCGTGAAGACGACCAGCTTCGGCGCGTTCATCTCACTCGTCCCGGGGCGCGACGGCCTGCTGCACATCTCCGAGGTCCGCAAACTCGTTGGTGGCAGGCGCATCGAAGCTGTGGAAGATGTCGTCAGCGTCGGCCAGAAGCTCCAGGTCGAGATCAAGGAGATCGATCCGAGGGGCAAGCTTTCGCTGGTTCCCGTGCTAGAGGAGTCGAGCGAGGTCTGACTGATCGTGGCGTCCTTCTTCCCGGCGGCGCAGCAGCAGGCCGGAACAACGAAGGTCCTGCTGCGGGACAGTGATGGATCGGTTGTTCGCCGAACTGTGATGCCAACCGGGTTGAGGGTCATTAGCGATTCGGTGCCCGGGGTCAGGTCGGCAACGATCGGAGTGTGGGCCGCCGCCGGGTCGCGAGACGAGACCGCGATCAGCGCCGGTGCGGCACACTTCCTGGAGCACCTGCTGTTCAAGGGAACGCCTAGCAGGTCCGCGCTCCAGATCGCTTCGGAAGTGGACGGCGTCGGCGGTGAGTTGAACGCGTTCACCGCCAAGGAGTACACCTGCTTCTACGCACGTGTCCAAGACCGGGACCTGTGCGTCGCGGTAGATCTGCTGATGGACGTCACGACGGGAGCGCTGCTGCGCACTGAGGACATCGAAGCCGAACGGTCCGTTGTGCTGGAGGAGATCTCCATGCACGAGGATGACCCGGCCGACGTCGCGCACGAGCACTTGCAGCGGTTGGTGCTCAATCCGTCGAGATTGGCACGGCCAATCCTGGGGACTAGGCAGTCGATTACGGACATGTCGCCCGCGGTGATCCGCTCCTTCTTCCGCCGCAAGTACAAGCCGGAGGATCTGGTGATCGCGGCGGCGGGGAATGTGGTCCACAAAGACCTGGTTTGTCTAGTCACGGCCTTCTGTGAGCGACTCGACTTGCCAACGGCTGTAGCTCCGACGGACCACGCCGCGCTTCGGCGAACCTGTGCGGGACCGAGTCGGACCCGGTCGGCCGTTCAGATCGGGACGTGGCCGGGGGAGCAGTGCCACTTGACGATGGGTACCGCGGGCCTGCCGGGAATCCACCCTGACCGTCGTGCGCTTGATGTGTTGAACGTGATTGTCGGTGGCAGCATGTCGTCCAGGTTGTTCCAGTCCGTCCGCGAGAGACACGGCCTGGCCTACTCGGTCTATTCGTTCCACACGCCGTATTCCGATGGGGGCGTATGGGGCATCGCCGCGGGCTGCAATCCGGACAAGGTGCTCGACGTGCTGTCCCTAGTGCGGAAGGAACTGGACCTCGTCCTTTCCGGCGGGCTATCGAGAGATGAGATTGCTCGCGCGAAAGGGCACCTGTCCGGGGCATTGGTTCTGGCCGGTGAGGACGGCGGTGCCCGCATGACACGCCTGGGCCGCTGCGAGGTTGGCGTCGGTGAGTTGCTCAGCGTGGATGAGGCGTTAGGTCGGATCGAAGCGGTGACGGTCGAGGACCTCCAGCGCCTCGCTGAGTCTGTGCTGACCCGCCCGTTGACGATCGCAGTCGTCGGCCCACTCGAGGATGACGACAAGACTCGGGGGGAGCTGGTCGCAGCTGTCAGCCCCGAGTAGTGGATCGTGGACCTCACAGATGGAAGGGGAGCAGATGCCCGAGGTGACGGAAGCCGGACAGGGCGTGGTTCGCGTAGCGGTCGTGGGCGCACTGGGTCGTATGGGGTCTGAGGTCAGACGCGCGATCGCCGCCAGCGACGACCTTGAGCTAGTCGCGTCGTGCGACGTTGATGATTCTGTCGCGGCTCTGCTGGACGCGCGGGCGGAAGTCGTGGTCGACTTCACGACCCCGTCGGCCGTGATGGACAACATCGAGTTCTGCGTGAAGAACGGAATCCACTGCGTCGTCGGGACGACGGGGATAGGCGAACCGGAGCTTGAGCTGATCCGGTCATGGTGTTCACAGAATCCGGGAGTTGGCGTAATCGTCGCGCCGAACTTCGCGATCGCGGCAGTCCTGATGATGCGATTCGCCGCCCAGGCAGCGCGGTTCTTCGAGTCCGCGGAGATCATCGAGCTGCATCACCCCAACAAGTTGGACGCCCCCTCCGGCACGGCCCATCGCACGGCTGAGCTGATCAGCCAAGGCCGGGATCTCGCAGGACTACCCCCAGCGCCGGACGCGACGACCTCCATGCTCGACGGAGCCCGCGGCGCCAAGATCGGGCAGGTCCCGGTCCATTCGGTCAGGTTGAAAGGCTTGGTGGCGCACCAGGAAGTGCTGTTCGGGTCAGTCGGGGAAACGCTGACGATCCGGCACGACTCATATGACCGTTCCTGCTTCATGCCAGGAGTGTTGCTGAGCATCCGATCAGTGGCCGACCGTCCCGGAGTCACCGTCGGGCTGGAATCCGTGCTCGGGCTGGCTTGAGATGCTGTCACGCGCCGTGGCCCTAGCACTCGCCGTTCTAGTCGCGGGGTATCTGGTTGTGCTTGGTCAGACGGGCCTCGCGCTGCTGGCGACGGCTGAACCCGCGCCGATGGCGCTAGGGGTCGCGGTCCTGGCATTCCCTGTTCTCGGTGCGTGGGCCATCTGGTCGGAGCTGAGATTCGGGTTCGCGATGGCAAGGATGACCTCCGATTTGGGACCGGACCCGCTGCCGGACACTAGCCCGGCGGATCTGGAGCGGCGGCGCGATTACGCCGAGGTCCACAGTGACGACTGGGACGCCTGGTACAGACTGGCGCTCGCGTACGACGCCTCACGCAACCGGCGTCAGGCCCGCCAGAGCATGGTGTGCGCCTGGCGGTTGTCCAACGGGAAGGCTGGAAGATAGTCAGCCCGGCGATGTCATCGGTGACGGGTCTGGTGGCGGAGTGGGCTTGGGCGGTATCGAAGGCCGGGATTCGCTCAGGATCCTGGGCTTCACCGGAGGGCAGTCGGGATCGGTGACCTCGGCAGGGGGTGAAGGACTCGGGGATGGGCCAGGTGCCGCGCAACGCGCGACCGCTTCGGCGTAGGCAGCGGCGGCGGCATCGTATTCCTGTTTCCAGGCTGAGCGTCGTGCGACCGCGCGCTGGTACTCCCAGCGGGCTGACTCGTATTGGTCCCACGCTTCCTGGGTCCGTTGCCAGGCTGCGGCCGCAGCGTTCACTTGTTCCGCGTAGTCCTTCCAAATGATGACCTGCGCGTAGTACTCGGCCAGCCCCTGCCTGTACTCGCTCTCGTCGACCAGCCATCGGTCCGCCCCACGCCGCAAGCGCTCCAACGCCTCCGTCGTAGCCTGGGCGCGCTGCGCTAAAGCCTCGGCCTCCGTGTATGTCGGAGCTGGTTGGCTCAGCCACGCCCAGCCGCATCCTGGTCCGGTTGGGTCGGCCACCTGGTAAGTGATCTTGGCCTTCAACTTGGGTCGCGCGGGCCTGTTCGGCGGTTCGGGGCGGACTCGCTCCGCTGGCAGGGCAGTGGGCCAATGCGGGTGCGAGGGAGGTTCAGGGCGATCCACACGGTCGGGTAGTTTCCGGGCACCCCGTTGCTTGCGAGGCATCGGTATCTGAACCTGGGGTTTGGACACGCTCACAGTTTCCTGCTCCATCAGCCCCTTGTACCGCTCAGGATCGACCCACGGGTTGCGACGGGTATCTGTCAGCTTCTCCTTCAGGTCTCTGCACAGTCCGGACAGGGACGCCGCGACGATCCGGTCCCACTGACTCGCGGCCTTGAGCAGAGGGGAGCGACCCCCTGCGGTGATAGACAGCAGCAAGTCGCCACGATTCCACAGCACCTGCGACGCTGTCTGTTGGCCACTGGTCAGGCCCAGGACCGCGGCCGACGCCTGGTTGACCTCGGCCCGCTGGCCCCACGTGTAGCTGTCCCGCCCAGGACAGGCGGTGACGAACTCGTAGACATCCTCGACTGTGGCGGCCCCATAGCCCGCTGGTACCGCGTACGCGGAGATCGTGGCCGACCCCACGCCCGGTATTCGCACAGATCGCTGAGCGGAGATGCTCGCGGGGAGCGGCCAGTGGCCGCACGCGTAGGCGAACAGGTCGGCGGCGCGGCGCTGTACCCCCCCTGTTGGTTCCCAGGAAGTGGGCAGGTTCTCGTCCACGGCATCGGCCACGGCCCGATCGGCTATGAGCGACAGCCCCGCGGATTCCGCGACAACCGGTTGCTCGGCGACAGCTTCGGAAGGCTCGCCAACCGTCGGGAACTCGATGACGCCAGCGTTGGCTAGCACTAGCAGGCCGCCAAGGTTCATCATCACTACCAGTGCGGTCGTGATGAGAGGAGGTAGTGCGCCCGACCCCTTCGCCATATGCGAAACGTACCCCGAGATGTGTGCTGCCGAGGCGTTGTTCTTGGCCGAGCTGTGATGGTGTGTGGCCGCCGAGGGGTCGACGCACAGGTACGGTGGAGCCGTGCGGGAGCCCAATCGGGCCGGATGGACCGGTCCGCGGGCGTCAGCAGAAGCGCTCGACCGAACGGTGGTGGTCAGTGGCCCGGAGACCTAAGCCTGGCCAGGTGAGTTTCGAGACCCTATTCCTTGGGTCAGCGACAGGCGGCGACCCACGATCCGGCTGGGGTTTCTCACGGTGGGTAGCGGGCACCGCGGTAGTCGCCGTCGCCTGCGGATCGCTGCTCGCCCCACTAGTGACACCGGCTGTTGGGGCGGTCCACGTGGCCGTTTCGTCTTGGGCGGAGCTGCCGGGCGATCTGCCGGACTTAGCCGCTGTTCCCCAGCGGACCGTGCTGCTGGACGCGAAGGGTCGAAGGTTCGCCACGTTCTTCAGTCAGGACCGGATTCCGGTCACTCGGGAGCAGGTCGCGCCACAGGCGGTCAACGCGGTGCTGGCGGCTGAGGATGCTGACTTCTTCCAGCACGCCGGTCTGGATCTGACAGCTCTTGCCAGAGCGGCCCTGAACAACGCTGAGGGAGGCCCAGTCCAAGGCGGGTCGACGCTGACGCAGCAGTTCGTGAAGAACCTGACGCTGTCCACGGAGACCGATCCTGAGCATCAGCAGCAGGCGATCGAGCAGTCCTGGCAGCGGAAGCTGCGGGAGGCCAAGCTGGCGGTAGCCGCTGAGAAGGCCATGAGCAAGGACCAGATCCTCATGGCATACCTGAACACCGCCTACTTCGGGGCGAGTGCCTACGGGGTTGAAGCCGCTGCCCGCCGGTATTTCTCGGTGACGGCCAAGGATCTGACCGTGCCCCAATCGGCGCTTCTGGCAGGCCTGCTTCAATCTCCCAGCAGCTTCGATCCGCTGCGGCATCCGAAGGCCGCCATCCTGCGCAGGAACTACGTCTTGGACAGAATGGTCCAGGAGGGGTATCTCACGTCGACCCAGCAGGCCAAGTTCACCCAAGTGAAACTGAGGCTGCGGCCATCCAGCCCCAGCAGCGGTTGCGCCGCATCGAAGTACCCCTTCTACTGCGAGCTGGTCCGGCAGTCCATGCTGAAGGATTCGATGTTCGGCAGCACGCCGGAGAGCCGGGCAGGCAATCTGTTCCGCGGTGGATGGACTGTGAACACGGCCCTAGACCCGGCGGCTGAGGCCTCAGCCACCGAGGCTGCCCGCAGGCAGCTCGACCCCGGGAACCGGGTCGCTGCCGCTGTGGCGGTAGTCAAGCCCGGAACCGGGGAAGTCGTCGTCGCTACGACGAACCGACGCTTCGGAAGCGAGAGTGCCGGTGAGACCGAGATTGTCTACGCGGATCGGCCTATAGCGCCACCTGGCTCAACATTCAAGCCGTTTGTCGTGGCGACCGCGCTCGAGCGCGGCTTCCCACTCGCCACGCGGATGGACACGCCGAACGGGTACTACCCGAGCGAGATGGCCGCCCCACCTGGTGGATTCCGCAACGCCGGGCGCGGAGGGGGCGGCGTCATTGACCTTCGAAGCGCGATCAGGATGTCGGTCAACACGTACTTCGTCCAACTGATCGAGCGCACAGGAACCCTGGCCGTCGCTGACCTGGCCAGGCGGTTGGGTATCACGACTCTGCCTAGAGAAGGTCCAAGGGCGATAACCGAACGGGATGCCGCGCTCGCTTTGGGTTCGTATGAGCTGACTCCCATCGAGCTGGCCAACGCGTACTCGGCGTTCGCCGCGCATGGGATCATCTGCGATCCACACACGATCCTGTCAGCCCGGCACGTGAGCGGGGCGCGGGTGACGACCGATCCCAGATGTAGGCAGGGGATTCCAGGACCTGTCGCGGATACGGTCGCGGACCTGTTGACGGCCCCCTTCTCCGACGGCGGAACCGCCGCGAACCTGAAGCTTCCCGGACGGCGCAGGGCCGGAGGCAAGACCGGAACCACGAATTCTTCATCCGCGACGTGGTTCGCCGGGTTCACGCCTCAATACTCCGCCGCCGCCTGGGTCGGAGACCCCCGAGGCGGGTTCAGGTACCCACTGTTCAACGTGTGGGCGGGGGGCAGGTACTACTCACAGGTGTTCGGCGCGCACATCGCCGGAACCATCTGGCGCGACACAATGTCCGAGATCCACCTCGGATTGCCCCGCGAGGCGCTGCCGAAGGCGGATCCGGCCACAGTTGTTGGCAGTGTCCCCGCCCTACCTGATCTGCGCGGCTTGACGCTGGCCGCGGCACAGGCCGCGGCCGAGGCTGGCGGGTACCGGCTCGCGGTAGACGCTGATCGACGCAAGGTGGATGGCGTGCCTGAGGGGCTAGTGGTCGACCAGAGTCCCAAGCCGGGGGAGTTCGTTTACCCGGGCGAATCTCGGCCCAAGCTGACTGTCGTCTTGTCGCGCTGAACTCCTAGTCCCGCATGGCGAGCTCAGCGGCCTCAACCGCCGCGGCGGCGTCGGCGGGGACAAGGCCCAGCCGCGTGCGCCGATGGATCAGGTCGTCGACGGTCAGGGCCAGCTCATACTCGCGTCCGAACGCGAATTCGACACCGAGGACGGCAACACTGTCCGCGACTGGCTCGCGCAAGCTGGGGCTCTTGGATCCGATCGCCCAGACCCTTGGCGCTTCGTTGCCGTAGCGTCGCCACAACCTGGCAGGAATCGAGGATCCCTCCACCTTCGGTCCGGCGCCCACGAGGCTGATGCCAGCGGTCAGACAAGGGCTATCCGCGATCTGGTCGACGACATCTGAGGCCATCTTGCGGTAGGTAGTGAGCTTGCCGCCCGTGACTGTGATCATCGAACCGGAGCGCCTCACGACATGCCGACGTGAGATGTCGGCCGAGGAGCCCTTGGGAGCGCCGTCCTGCGCCACAACGAGTGGTCGAACGCCGGCGAACGAGCCGACGACGTCGTCGGACGTGAGCGGACGCTCAAGGGCCGAGGAGATGATCCCTATGATCCAGTCGATGTCCGAACTTGGGGCAACCGGCACATCGGGAATCCCTCCTTCTACCGGGTTATCGGTCAAGCCGATGTAGCAAAGTCCGTCTCGCTGCGGGAGGACGAACACGTACCTGCCGAAGTGCCCCGGAACCTCGACTGTCAGCGCGCCAGCCGGGTTGCCCAGTGTCTTGGAGCGGACGACGATGTGACTTCCCAGTGAAGGCCGCAGCTCGATGGACGGATCCAACTGCCCCGCCCACACGCCGGTGGCATTGACGACAGTGCGGGCGTTGATTCCGAACTGGCCGGAGTCCCGCGTGTCTTCGACGATCGCGCCCGTGTCGCTGACCTCAACGGCACGCATCCGGGTCAGTATTCGAGCGCCGAACTTGGCCGCTGTACGTGCGATCGCGACGACAAGGCGGGCATCATCTTCGAGCTGGCAGTCCCACCCCACAATCGCCCCGCGCAGACCCTCGGTTCGGATAGTGGGCACAAGACGTTGCGCTAGTCCTCGCGTGACGATCCGGCCGGACGGAAGCAGTCCGCGAGGGGTGCGGGCCGCCACGCGCATCGCGTCACCAGCGGCGAAACCCATGCGGGCCAGGAGCGCCTTCGCCTCGTTGCCGGAGTAGACCGGGACGACTTGGGGAATTGAATGGATCAGATGTGGCGCGACCCGGCTGGCGATGATGGACCGCTCCTGCGCGCTTTCCCAGGCGACGCCGATGTCACCCTTGGCCAGATAGCGCAGTCCGCCATGGACGAGCTTGCTCGACCAGCGTGACGTTCCGTGCGCCAGATCATGCGACTCGACCAGGGCCACGGACAGTCCCCTGCTCGCCGCGTCGAGGGCGACTCCGGTGCCAGTAATGCCGCCCCCAACTACGAGCACGTCGACGGCTTCGCCGCCAGCCAGATCATCACGATCCTTGGCTCGGCGATCCGCGTTGAGCCGTGTGGCTGGGTCTCCGGGCGGAATCAGGCGAGGGCGAGCGGTCACAGTGAGTCTCCTGAATTCGTTGACTCCGAAACTAGGGGATCCGGTGGCGGTCACGCAGGTCAGGGACATCACGCGCGGGTCACAGTGTCGATCGGCGAGACACGTCGGCCAGACTGTAGGGGCCGGTGCCGGACCCTGAGGAGGGTGTTATGACTCAATCTTTGTCGCAGACGTTCGGAAGGTGGGGAACTCCGACAAGCGGACCAGTCAGTCTGACTCCGCGGGCCGCGCAGTACTTGGCGGAACTAGTTGGCACGGGCGCACCGGCGAACACAGCCACTCACGCTGACGTTGACGTTGCCGCTAGCAGGCTCACCGGCGAACAGATGACGTCACTGGCGCTGACCATTGGGCAGTCTCACGTGTCCAGCGGCCGAGCTGAGCGGCTGAAGCATGCCCTGGGGTGCTCGCTGACCGATTACCTTGTCGCGCGCGAGGGCGGTTCGCTGCCGGCCCCTGACGCTGTCGCCACGCCCGGCAGCCACGAGGACGTAATGCGACTTCTCAGGGTGTGCGCCGACCACCGGATTCAAGTAGTCCCGTTCGGAGGCGGAACATCAGTCGTCGGCGGTGTGGCGCAACCCGCTGACGACGCTTCGCCATCCATCTCCATCGCGTTCGATCGGATGGCTGAAGTCGTGGGGATCGATGAGGTTTCCTGCACGGTGACCGTGCAACCGGGAATCACCGGGCCTCAGCTTGAACGGGTCCTTTCCAAGAAGGGGTTCACTTTGGGACATCTGCCTCAATCCTGGGAGCGCGCCACGATCGGCGGATACGTGGCCACTCGGTCCGCGGGCCAGGCGTCCACTGGGTACGGTCGCAGCGACGAAATGGTCGAGGCGCTGCGCGTCGCCACCCCCACGACTGAACTTCGGCTCGGAAGAGCGCCCATGAGCGCCGCCGGCCCTGACTTGCGCCAGCTGTTCATCGGGTCCGAGGGAGCCTTCGGGGTTATTACCGAGATCACGCTGCGGGTCAGGAGAGTCCCCGTACACACGCGGTATGAGGGCCTGATGTTGCCTGACTACCAGGCGGGGATAGACGCATTCCGGGAAATGGCGCAACTGCGGCTGACAGCGGATCTGATGAGGCTCTCGGACGAACCTGAGACGGCGACCAGTATGGCGATGTCCGGGCCCGGAGGAGTCGTCGGTGGCCTCTTCGGGCGTTACCTGGAGCTGCGGAACGTGTCGGGTGGATGCATGGCGATCCTTGGATGGGAGGGTCACTCAAAGCGCGTCATGGGAGCGCGACGGGCCGCGGCGTGGGCCGTCCTGAGGAAGAACGGGGCAGCGAGCCTCGGTGGTTCGGTTGGCGCGGCCTGGCGCAGACACCGATTCGAGGGCCCGTATCTGCGCGATGAACTGATGGACCGGGGCTACATCGTCGAAACCTTGGAGACCGCGACGCACTGGAGTGCTCTGCGAACGCTGCATGACGCGGTATCGGCGGCGCTGAAGACCTCCCTACGCAGCCAGCAGTCCAATCCCTATGTGATGTGCCATGTTTCCCATGTCTACGAGACCGGGGCCTCGCTGTACTTCACGGTGATCGCCGTGGCGGCGTCCGATCCGATCGCACAGTGGCACGCGGCCAAGGTCGCGGCCACTGACGCGATCCTGGCCAACGAAGGCACGGTGACGCACCATCACTCCGTGGGCCGCGATCACGTGCCGTGGCTGGTGCAGGAAATCGGTGAAGGCGGTCTGGCCGTCCTGAAGTCAGTGAAGAACACGCTCGACCCGAGTGGCGTTATGAACCCTGGGAAGCTCGTGCCGATAGCCTGACTGCGCCTTGATGAGGAGGACTGCCTGTGACAACGGACGCATTGCCGATCCGGTTCAGAAGTGACATGACTGTCGAGCTGGTCAAGGCGACGGCTTCGGACGCCGACGTCATCGCCTCAGCGCGCGTTTCGACGAAGGGCCAGATGTCACTCGAAGACGTCACGGCGGATCCGGCGAAGTCCTCGGGGCTGATCAACTACCTGATGCGTGATCGTCACGGGACTCCCTTCGAGCACAACTCGATGACGTTCTTCGTGTCGGCGCCGATATTCGTGTTCAGGGAGTTCATGCGCCACAGGATGGCCTCGTACAACGAGGAGTCCGGCAGGTACAGGCAACTGCAGCCCGTCTTCTACGTGCCAGGACCTGACCGGAAGCTAGTGCAAGAAGGCAAGCCGGGGGCATACGACTTCGTAGAAGGCACGAAGGAGCAGCACGAGTTCGCCGTGGAGACCACGCGCCGGTCTTGCACGGTGGCGTACGAGGCGTACCTAGCGATGCTTGACGCCGGAGTGGCGCGGGAGGTTGCGCGAGCGGTTCTACCAGTGGGGACCTACTCGTCGATGTACGTGACGATCAATGCCAGGAGCCTGATGAATTTCCTGTCGTTGAGAACTAAGCGACCGGACTCCGCCTACCCGTCGTTCCCACAGAGGGAGATCGAGATGGTCGCCGAGGAGATGGAGGTGGCCTGGCGGGAGTTGATGCCGCTGACTCATGGCGCGTTCGAGGCCGCTGGCAGGGTGGCTCCTTGAGCGATCCGGCAGCGGGGTGGTACCCGGATCCGGCGGGGTCCGGGGGTCGGCGATATTGGAACGGCAAGAGCTGGACGGAGCACGTCGCGTTGCCGCCCGCTCCTGCTGAATTGCCCACGGCAGAGCCCGGGGCAGTCACCGCCGCGCCTGCGCCGCCGCCTACCGAGTGGTCCACAGCGCCTCAAGCCCGATGGGCGAGTCAGACGCAGGCGATGCCTCAGGCACTAGGCAACGTGTCACTGGGGCCAGACGGCCAGGTGTTGTCCGGCTGGTGGCGACGGTTCTTTGGCTACTTCATCGACTTGATCGTGATCGCCATAGCGACTGTCTTAGTCGTGATCGTGGTCGGTGTAGCCACTGGTGCGTTTGGCTCCTTGTTCAACGAGGATCAGTTCAATGAGTTCTTCCGGCGTTTCGGAGAAGATCCCGGGTGGAGCCCGACGTTGGGCGACATGCGGAGTCTGTTCGGCCCCGGGTTCGTGACCTTGGTGCTCACGGAATTGGCCGTGTCTTTCGCGCTGAGTGCGTTCAACGGTGTGCTTCTGGTCGCGTGGACGGGGCAGACACTGGGCGACCGAGCGGTGAAGAATCGGAAGGTCACCGCAGGGCGACAGCTTCCTGGAATGGGCGCCGCTTTCGTCCGCTGGGTCATACCGGCGATTCTTGGCCTTGTGCAAATGATTCAGGTCATCGGCCTGCTGGCGTTCCTGGTCTGGGTTCTGGACTACCTGTGGCCGCTGGGCGACCGCATGAACCAGACGCTCCACGACAAGGCGGCCCACACGTACGTGGAACGCTCCGATCTGGCGCCGCCGGTGGCGCGGTGACTGTGCTCCGCCGCCGTCCCCACTAGCCTGGGACGCATGTTCACTGACCCTCAAGCACCGTTCGGGCGGGTTCTCACCGCCATGGTCACGCCATTCGACAAAGAAGGGGCCGTCGACTTCGCCGCAGCCGAGCGACTCGCTTCGGACTTGGTAGACCTCGGCAACGAGGGCATAGTCGTTAACGGGACCACCGGGGAGTCGCCGACCACGTCAGACGGTGAGAAACGCCAGCTGGTGCGCACCGTAGTCGAGGCGGTCGGGTCGCGCGCCTGCGTTATCGCCGGTGTCGGTACGAACGACACGGCTCATTCGCAACGCATGGCTCGCGAGGCCGCGGAGGCCGAGGCGGATGCGCTGCTCGTCGTCACTCCGTACTACAGCAAGCCGCCTCAACCTGATCTGATTCGCCACTTCATCGCGGTGGCGGACACCTGCGACCTGCCAGTGATGCTCTATGACATCCCGGGGCGCAGCGGGGTGCCGCTTACGCATGAGACTCTCGTTCGCCTGTCAGAGCATCCGCGCATCCTGGCCAACAAGGACGCAAAGGGTGACTTGTTCGCGGCGCAACGCGTCATGCGCGAAACGGATCTGGTCTACTACTCCGGTGACGACGGACTGAACCTTCCCCTGCTGAGCGTGGGGGCAGCCGGATTCGTCAGCGTGATCGGACATCTTGTCGCGGATCGTCTGCTGGCCATGCACGAGGCGTACGTGTGCGGCGAGGTGGGCAAGGCTCGGGAGATCAACGAGACCCTCATCCCCGTCGTGACCGGGGTGATGACGCGCACGCAGGGCGTGATCATGGTCAAGGCGGCCCTGGACCTGCTGGGCCGACCCGGAGGCGGGATGTTGCGCGGACCTCTCAGCAGCGCCGACGCAGAGCAGCGGAAACAGCTTCGAGCCGACTTGCGGGCGGGCGGATTCAACCTGTGACCGCGGTCGCGCCGCCGGACAACGGAGTCCTGCGCCTCGTCGCCCTGGGCGGGTTGGGGGAAATCGGGCGCAACATGATGGTGCTCGAGTTCAACCGCCGGATGCTGATCATCGACTGTGGAGTGCTCTTCCCGGGTGACTGGCAGCCCGGAATCGATCTGATCCTGCCGGATTTCGAGTATCTGGACGGCCAGTGGGACCGAGTTGACGCGATCGTCCTTACGCACGGGCATGAGGACCACATCGGCGCATTGCCGTTCCTGCTCAGGCACAGGGACGACATCCCGATCTTCGGCGCGGCTCTGACTCTGGCCTTCCTGGGCGCCAAGCTGCGCGAGCACCGTGTTTCGGCCGACCTACGCGAGGTTGTGGCTGGCCAGGAACTGTCCATCGGAGACTTCACGGTGGGGTTCATGGCCGTCACGCACTCGATTCCGGATGCGTTCGCGCTGTCGGTCAAGACCCCCAACCACACGTTGCTGCATACCGGCGACTTCAAGCTCGACCAGCTACCCCTCGATGGGCGCATCACGGACCTAAGAGGGTTCGCCAGGCTCGGCGAGGAGGGCGTGGATCTGCTGATTGTTGATTCCACGAACGCCGACGTGCGCGGATTCGTGACAAGCGAGCAGGAGATCAGCCCGGTGCTTGATCAGGTCTTCTCGCAGGCCGATGGCCGGATAATTGTGGCCTCGTTCGCCTCTCACGTGCATCGCATACAGCAGGTACTCGACTGCGCCTCGACGCATGGCCGACGGGCGGCATTCGTTGGTCGGTCAATGGTGCGCAACATGACTTTGGCGCTCGAACTGGGATACCTGAGCGTCGAGCCGGGCATTCTGGTCACCCTGGAAGAGCTGTCCGGCCTGCCCGACGACGAAGTGCTGTTGGTCTGCACCGGCTCCCAGGGCGAACCTATGGCGGCGTTGTCGCGGATAGCCAACCGGGATCACGACATCGAAGTCGGACCCGGAGACACTGTGATTCTGGCTTCGTCCCTGATTCCCGGGAACGAGAACGCCGTCCACGGGGTCGTCAACGGGTTGTGCAGGCTGGGGGCACGCGTGATTCACCAGGGCAACGCCACGGTGCATGTTTCCGGCCACGCGTCCTCCGGGGAACTGCTCACGGTGTTCAACGTGGTTCAGCCTCGCAACGTTCTTCCGGTTCATGGTGAGTGGCGCCACTTGAGGGCCAATGCCGATCTCGCGGCCAGCACGGGTGTCGATCCAGCGGCGATCGTGATCGCGGACAATGGAGCCCTGGTGGATCTGGCGGATGGAAAGGCGAAAGTTGTGGGGCACGTGCCCTGCGGCTACGTCTACGTGGACGGAAGTGGGGTAGGCGACATCACCGAATCGTCGCTGAAGGATCGCCGGATCCTCGGTGAGGAAGGGTTCATCTCCGTCTTCATGGCGGTGGACTTGGCTGAAGGAAAGGTCGTGGCAGGACCTGAGTTGCATGAGCGAGGATTCGCTGAGGACGATGACGTCTTCTCAGAGATCCAGAACACCGTCACGGCCGCCGTGGAGGAGGCTCTGCGCAACGGAGTTGACGATCCAACTCAGCTGCAGCAAGTGGCCCGCAGGGTCGTTGGCCGCTGGGTGGCGAAGACTCATAAGCGAAGGCCCATGATCGTTCCTGTCGTCGTTGAGGTCTAAGCGCGACTAAGCGTTGGGTCCGCTCGGCGGGGCCCCTGAGCCGGTTAGGGCGTTTCACTGCGCCGGGCGGTCGGACCGCGTGACTACAGTCAGACCATGTCCACTAACCGGTCCACATGGCGCGCTAAGACGCCCAACCGCGCTGCACCGGGCAGAGCGTCGGCCAGTTCGCGCTCGGGGAATCGCCGTTCCGTCAGCCGGTCTGCCGCTCGAAGCCCGAGCAGGACAGGCCGGAGCAGCCCACCCAAAGCCCAGCCGAAGTCCCAGAATCGGCGCCCGGGCCAACCAGGACCTCTGGGCCGTGCGATCGGGGCGCTCGTCAGAGCCCTCGTTTGGGTCTGGATGAAGTTGGCGCATCTGACCGGCCGTGCGGTGCGAACGATAGGGACGTCGGCGCGAGACGTGGACCAGACGGCTCTGATGGATGGACTCGGTCTCGGTCTGATCGTGGCCGCCATCGCGTTGGCGTACGCATCATGGCTAGGCGCGGACAGCGCCGCAGCTGGGGCATTGTCATTCGTCGCTGAAGGCGTCATAGGCATCGCCCATGTCGCGCTACCGTTGCTCGCCCTGGTTTTGGCGTGGCGGGTGCTCAGGCACCCGGCGGACCGCCGGGAAACGGGGAGGCTCGTCGCTGGGTGGTCAATGGTCTTGGTCGCGTTCATAGGCCTGAGGGCGGTGGCGGTCGGGTCGCCGGTTCCTTCGCGCGGGTTCGACGAACTCGGCGGCGGGGGCGGCTTCCTGGGCTGGTTGGTGACCGCTCCATTCGTGTCCTCGATCGGGCCGGTGCTGGCAGTGATCGTGATGGGGGCCTTGATGATCGTCGGCCTGCTGGTTACGACGTCAACGCCACTTGCTGCCTTGCCTGAACGTGCCCGGAGCGCGTGGGATCAGGCTTCGGGGGCGGCGAAGAAGCTGCGCCCGACCGGACTGACGGGACCTCTGGACGGTGACGAGCCGTTCGCCTCGCCCTTGCTGAAGGCCTCGGCCACAGATGAGGGCGACCAGCCGATTCGGGAGCCTGGGACCGATTCCACGACGGAGCTACCTGCGATCGGCGGTGAGCCAGGCGCTGCGGTGACCTCTGCGAAGCGGACTGCTCGCCTGCCGGAGAACCCGTCGCAGATCGTGCAGTTGCGGCTGACCGACGATGAGGACTACCACCTTCCAGGGGCGGAGCTGCTGGGGTCGGGCATTGCCCACAAGGAGCAGACAGCCGCTAATGAACAGGCCAAGGCGGCACTTTCGGAGGTTTTCAGACAGTTCGAGATAGACGCGGCTGTGACTGGCTACCAGCGAGGGCCCACAGTGACGCGCTATGAAGTCGAGCTCGGGCCGTCGGTGAAGGTCGAGCGGGTGACCGCGCTGACCAAGAACATCGCTTATGCGGTAGCGAGCGCTGACGTGCGGGTGCTCAGCCCAATCCCCGGCAAGAGCGCGATCGGGATCGAGATACCCAACCCGGATCGTGAATGGGTAACGCTGGGGGACCTTCTCCGCTCGCGCGTCGCTACGGCCGACCATCACCCCCTGCTTGTGGGCCTGGGCAAGGAAGTGGACGGGTCCTACGTCTGCGCCAATCTGGCCAAGATGCCGCATCTGCTCGTCGCCGGGGCCACGGGCGCGGGGAAGTCATCGTGCATCAACGCGTTCATCACTTCGTTGCTCGTGCGCGCCACTCCCACGGAAGTGCGGCTCGTGCTGATAGATCCCAAGCGCGTGGAGCTGACCGCGTATGAGGGGATCCCTCACCTGATCACGCCGATCATCACGAATCCGAAGAAGGCTGCGGACGCGTTGCAGTGGGTCGTACGCGAGATGGAATACCGCTATGACGACCTGTCCAGTTACGGGTTCCGGCACATCGACGACTTCAACCGCGCGGTGCGGACCGGAACGATTCAAGTGCCTCCTGGCAGTGAGCGTGTTCTTGAGCCATACCCGTACCTGGTCGTCCTGATCGATGAGCTCGCGGATCTGATGATCATCGCGCCTCGGGACGTTGAGGACTCGATCGTGCGGATAACGCAGTTGGCTCGGGCGGCCGGGATTCATCTGGTAGTCGCGACGCAGCGGCCGAGCGTGGACGTGGTCACTGGACTGATCAAGGCCAACGTCCCCAGCCGGTTGGCGTTCTCCACGTCGAGCTTGTCTGACTCCCGCGTCATCCTCGATCAAAACGGCGCCGAGAAGCTCGTTGGCCAAGGTGACGGGCTGTTCTTGCCGATGGGGCTCAGTAGACCGATCCGGATCCAGGGTGCGTTCGTGACAGAGCGGGAGATCAGGTCCGTGGTCGCCCATTGCAGGGAGCAGAAGCCCGCCTCCTACCGTCCGGACGTGCTGACCACGAGCACCAGCCGCCCCGATTTCGAAGACGACATCGGGGATGATCTAGACCGACTTCTTCAGGCGGTGGAGTTGGTTGTTGACACGCAGCTTGGCTCTACGTCAATGCTTCAGCGGCGCTTGCGCGTGGGCTTCGCGAAAGCTGGCCGGTTGATGGACATCATGGAGGTGCGCGGGATCGTCGGACCGTCTGAGGGGTCCAAGGCCCGTGACGTGCTCGTGACGTCTGAAGACCTGCCCGCGGTTCTAGCTTCCCTGCGCGACGGCGGCTGAACGTGACGGCGGTGCGGCGGCCTAGTGTGTCGCTGCTCACGCTCGGATGCGCTCGCAATGACGCGGATTCGGAGGAGCTCGCGGCCCGCTTGGTTTCGGACGGGTGGAACGTGACTAGCACGGCTGACGCTGACGCACCTGGCGCGGACGTGATCGTAGTGAACACTTGCGGCTTCATTGCGGCGGCTAAGGCGGAATCGATACAGATGCTGGTGGAAGCCGCCGAGTCAGGTGTGCCCGTAGTGGCGGTCGGCTGCCTGGCCGAGCGCTACGGGCGGGACCTCGCAGCTGAGCTGCCCGAAGCGGCAGCCGTCGTGGGATTCGACGAAAGCGCGGACCTGGGTGACACATTGCGCCGAGTCATGGCTGGAGAGCGCATCCCAGCGCATGAGCCGCGGGACCGTCGGCTCCTGAGCCCGGCACCTCCAGTGCTGCGAGGCGGCTGGTCTGGGGGGCCGCGCAAGCGTCTAGAGGGCGGCCCGGTAGCGCCGCTGAGGATCTCCTCCGGCTGCGACCGTAGGTGTACCTTCTGCGCCATCCCCCCGATCCGGGGCGCTTTCGTCTCACGGCACGTTGATGAGGTGCTAGCCGAAGCCACGTGGTTGTCGGCGAACGGCGTTCGCGAACTGGTGCTGGTCGGCGAGAACTGCACTTCGTATGGGAAGGATATGGGCGACTCGCGCCAGCTGGACAAGCTCCTGGGCAGCCTGGCAGCGGTGCCAGGGATCGATCGCGTCCGGCTGACCTACTTGCAGCCAGCGGAACTGCACCCGTCCTTGATCGACGCGGTCGTCGGCACAGATGGTGTCGCGAACTACTTCGATCTGTCGTTCCAGCACGCCAGCGCCGATGTACTGCGCCGAATGCGCCGCTTCGGCGATGGGCAGACCTTCCTGGACCTGATTGCCCGGATCCGATCCGCGGCGCCGGAGTCCGGGATCCGCTCAAACGTGATAGTCGGGTTCCCTGGAGAAACAGAGCAGGATGTGCGGAGCCTTGTCGAGTTTCTGGGTTCAGCGGATCTCGACGCGGTCGGAGTCTTCGAGTACTCAGACGAGGAGGACACGCAGGCAGCCAGCATGCCGAACAAGCTCGATGGCGATGAGATCGCTGCTCGCGCGGCCGAAGTCCGGTCGATAGTCGAGTTGACCAGCGATGCTCGCGCCTCCGACAGGATCGGCACGCGTGTGGCGGTTCTCGTCGAACTGGTCGAGGGCCGTGATTCCATCGGACGCGCGGAACATCAGGGAGTCGACGATGGAAACGCCTCGGTTGGCCGGGAGTACCCGGCCGGGTCGATAGTGCAAGCAACCGTCACTGGATCTGACGGCGTTGATCTGCTTTGCGGACCTGTGAGTGGAGACAAGCAGTGACCAGCCCGGAGCCACGCCCCCCAACCGTCAATCTGCCCAACGCGCTCACGACGCTCAGACTGTTTCTTGTCCCAGTGTTCTTGTGGCTGCTCCTTGCCAACAACGGCAGCGAGGCGGGGTACAGGATCGCGGCCGCCGCACTGTTCCTTTTCGCGTCGGTGACGGATTTCGTGGACGGAGCGCTCGCACGCCGCAAGGGTTTGGTGACGACGTTTGGGAAGATCGCGGACCCCATCGCGGACAAGGCCCTGACGGGGGCTGCGCTGATCGGGTTGTCGTTGCTCGGAGAGCTGCCTTGGTGGATCTCGATCGTGATCTTGGTGCGTGAAGTGGGCGTGACGCTTCTGCGGTTCCTAGTCCTGAGTGACGCGGTGATTCCCGCGAGCCGAGGCGGCAAGGCTAAGACCGTGTCGCAGATGGCCGCGATTCTGCTGTACTTGCTGCCTCTGAGCGGCTGGCTGCTAACTGTTCGGGACGTGGTCATGGGCGTGGCGGTCTTCCTCACGGTCGCGACAGGCTTGGATTACGGCGCGAGGGCCATCGCCGTGCGGCGACACGCTGAACTGCGCCGGGAGGCGTTTGGAGATCAAGGGTGAGCGCCGAAGAGCATTGTGCGGCAAGCGACGTCATCGAATTGCTGCGTTCCCGGGAGTGGTCGGTCGCGACTGCGGAGTCGCTTACCGGTGGGCTGGTTTGCGCCGCCCTGACAGCTGTAGCGGGGGCATCGGACTGCGTCAACGGCGGGGTCGTCGCCTACTGCCCCTCGGCGAAGTCCGACTTGCTAGGTGTTTCCCGGCGCGTGCTCGAAGCGCGGGGTCCGGTGGACCCTGCTGTCGCGGTGCAAATGGCCAGAGGGGCCGCGCGCGTCCTTCACGCGGACCTGGCTATCTCAACCACGGGAGTCGCTGGGCCTGATCCTCATGGCGGAGCCGGGCCGGGCACTGTTTACGTGGGCTGGTGGACCGCCCAAGCTTCGGGCGCGAAGAGGTGGGATCTGAAGGGCGACCGCGCGGCGATCCAGAAGCAGACCGTCGACCTTGCCCTTGACGTGATGTGCGACTTGGCTGGGGGTTCCGCGTCTAGTCGGTCGAAGCGGACTTGAACCGGCGCAGTCGCAGGCTGTTGGTCACCACGAAGATCGAGCTGAACGCCATCGCCGCGCCCGCGATGACAGGGTTGAGCAGTCCGAGCGCCGCCAGGGGCAGGGCGGAGACGTTGTAGGCGAATGCCCAGAAAAGGTTGCCCTTGATGGTGCGCAGAGTCGCCCGGGAGAGTCTGATCGCGTCAGGGGCAGCCCTCAGATCTCCTCGGACCAACGTCAGGTCAGAGGCTTCGATCGCGACGTCGGTTCCCGTTCCCATCGCTAGCCCGAGGTCCGCCTGGGCCAGCGCAGGGGCGTCGTTGACGCCGTCACCGACCATCGCGACGACGCGGCCCTCGTTCTGCAGCCGCACAACTACATCGACTTTGTCCGTGGGCAGGACTTCGGAGACAACTTCCTTGATGCCGACCTGGGCTGCCACGGCCTGTGCGGCGCGGCTATTGTCACCGGTCAGCAGTACCGGCCGCAGGCCGAGTTCCACGAGCTGGCTGATGGCCTGCGGCGACGTCGGCTTGATCGTGTCCGAGACCACCATGGCTCCTCGAACTTTCGCGTCCCAGCCGACGAAGATCACTGTGTTGCCACGGCCCTCAGCCGTATCCGCCGCAGTATCGAGCTCTTCAGGCACGTGCATTCCCCATTCACCTGTGAGCCACGAGCGCCGCCCCGCTGCCACCTGACGTCCATCGACGAGCCCGGTGACACCCATCCCTTGAGTGCTGAGGAACGACTCGACTGCGGGGAGTTGCTGGCCCAGGTCCTCGCGGGCCCCGGCGGCGATGGCTGCCGCTATCGGATGCTCGGAGGCATGCTCCAGCGCCCCGGCCAGCGTCAGCAGCTTGTCGCGGTCCTGGCCCGGTACAGGCAGGACATCGACAAGACTCATCTTCCCCTTTGTCACTGTGCCCGTCTTGTCCAGCACGATGGTGTCGACCTGGCGCGTGGACTCCAGGATCTGCGGTCCCTTGATCAGGATCCCGAGCTGCGCGCCGCGACCCGTCCCGACGAGCAGGGCAGTCGGAGTGGCCAATCCCAGAGCGCAGGGGCAGGCGATGATCAGCACAGCTACGGCGGCAGTGAAAGCTGACTGGACGGGGTGACCGGTGAGTATCCAGACTGCGAGTGTGCCCAAGGAGATGACGATCACGATCGGCACGAAGACCGCGGAAACCCGATCCGCGAGTCGCTGGACGGGAGCCTTGCCACTTTGCGCGTTCTCCACGAGCTTCGCCATCTGTGCCAGCTGGGTATCCGCGCCGATGCGCGCGGCCTTGACCACCAATCGGCCCGCGACGTTGACGGTCGCGCCGACGACGGGATCCCCAGGGCCGACGTCAACCGGAACAGGCTCGCCGGTCAGCATGGACGCGTCGATCGCCGAAGTTCCCTCCACGACGACGGCGTCGGTCGCGATCTTCTCACCAGGCCGGATCACGAAGAGATCGCCGACCTTGAGTTGATCTATCGGGATTCTCTCCTCGACGCCGCCATCTCGAAGTACCGCTACGTCCTTGGCGCCCATCGACAGCAGGGCGCGCAGGGCCGCCCCGGACTCCCTCTTGGCGCGTGCTTCGAAGTAGCGGCCCGCCAGGATGAACGTCGTCACGGCGGCTGCGACTTCGAGGTAGATGTCGTTCATTCCGGACTCGCCGGACGCGAACAGTGAGAACCCCATCCGCATGTCACTGTGACCAGCGTTGCCGAAGAACAGAGCCCACAGTGACCACAGATAGGCGGCGCTCACGCCGATCGAGATCAACGTGTCCATAGTGGCGGCGCCGTGCCGAGCATTGGCCCACGCGGCCTTGTGGAACGGCAACGCGCCCCACACCACGACCGGCGATGCCAGCGTCAACGACAACCATTGCCAGTTGTCGAACTGCAGAGCCGGGATCATCGCCATCAACAGGACCGGAATAGTCAGAACCAGGCAGATCAGCAGCCTCTGCTTGTAGGCGGCCGCCTCGTCTCCTCCAGCATGATGCGGCTGCGCGTCGTCCGCAGGCTCGTCAGGTGTTGGCAGCGCGGCGGTATAGCCGGTGGCTTCCACCGTTGCCACGAGATCCTGCGCCGTGACCGTTTCGGGGAAGCTGACCGATGCCTTCTCGGTGGCGAAGTTGACAGTCGCCACTACGCCGTCCATGCGGTTCAGCTTCTTCTCGATCCGGGCAGCGCACGACGCACATGTCATCCCGCTGATCGCGAGGTCTATCTGGCTCATCTGGTGATCGCTAGTCCTGTGCTACGAGTTCGTACCCGGCTTCTGCGATCGCGGCCCGGACAGCTTCGGTTTCCAGCGGCACTGCGCTGGTGACGTTCACCGAGGACACGGCGCCGGAGTTGAGGTCAACGATGACGTCAGTCACTCCACCGAGCTCCTTGAGTTCGTCAGTTACTGCGCCGACGCAGTGCCCGCAGGTCATCCCGGCCACCGAGTAGGTAGTTGTGTCAGCCATTTCAGTTCTTCCTTACTTGTTGGTTATCCGACCTAGCTCTTGACTAGGCGGGCTATCGCTTCCGAAGCCTCTGAGATCTTCGCCTGGGCATCGGTTCCTCCGGAGGAGATCGCATTGGCGACGCAATGAGCGAGGTGCTCATCGAGCAGCCCGAGCGCGAACGAGTCCAGCGCGCGGCTGGCGGCGGAAACCTGCGTGAGCACGTCAATGCAGTAGGTGTCGGATTCCACCATCCTTTGCAGGCCACGAATCTGGCCCTCGATTCGCCGGAGCCGCTTCATGTGCGCCTCCTTGCTGCCGTGGTAGCCCGGCTCAGGCTGGTTCATTCGCGCCTCCTGCTCTCCACCTTCGAGTCAAGTAACCCTATACCCCCCAGGGGTATTCCGATGCTACCCACCCCTCCCCCCTGCTGAAACGCCCGCTAACTGTAGACGCGACCGTTGTAACGGGCGCATCTGTACCCCAACAGGTGCGTTTGTCGGGAGCGGCCGTTCCGAGCGCGGGCAGCGCGTGGGTCGCCTTGCGCGAAGATGCACACGCGATCTTCACCGAACGTAAATGTTCGGGATCAGCCTGCCAGGGGACGATAAGGCTATGTCTGCTTGGGCCGTCACAGTGGTGGGCAGCGCCGCCTGTCACTACTGCGAAGACGCGGAGACGGTGCTGGCCGACCTGGCAGCACGAGTTCCGATCGAGATGACGCAAGTCGATGCCGGATCCGTTGAGGGCAGGTCCCTATTGGCCGAGCATGGCGCGGGGATGCTGCCTTTGGTGCTTCTGGACGGCGGATTCTTCAGCTCAGGACGCATACCGCGAGGGAAACTGCGTGACCTCGCCGAACGCGCTGGTGACGGGAGTACCAAGAAGTGACAGCTGGAGACCTGCTCACGTCCGGTTCGATCGTGGCCGCCTTCTTCGCCGGAGGGGTGGCGTTGTTCGCGCCCTGCTGCATCGTGTTCCTCATGCCGTCGTTCCTGGCAGGCGCGGCGAAGAATCGCCGGTGGCGGCTGCTGCCGCTGACTTTTGTGTTCGCTGCGGGCCTGGCTCTGGTTCTCGTGCCCATCACAGTGGGTGTCAGCTTGGTCGCGGCAACGGTCGCGAAGTACCACACGCTGCTGTACTTCCTGGGCGGCGTGCTGATGCTCGCCCTGGCAGGACTAGCGCTGTCGGGCCGGATGTGGAGCATGCCGAGCTTCTTGCACACTCCGGACACGCGTCGTGGAGACACAGCGAGCATGTTCGCCCTCGGTGTGTTCTCGGGAATCGCGTCATCTTGCTGCGCTCCCGTGCTGGCGGGTGTGATGACGCTTTCGGCGCTCTCGGGCACCGTGGTAGGCGGGATAACGCTGGGACTGGCGTACGTGTTTGGCATGGTCTTCCCCATGTTCGTGATGGCCCTGCTATGGGATCGCTTCCGGTTGGGGGAACGGCGGTTCGCTCAGGCCCGGCCGGTCACACTTCGTCTGGGCTCGCACAGACTGAAGACCAACACTGTCAACATCGCAGTCGCGATCGTCTTCGCTGTGATCGGCGTGCTAGTGCTCGCTCTAGCCAGATCCAGCCAGATGACCAGTGGTCCCGGGTTCCAGCAGGCGATCGGGGAGTGGCTGGGATCTGCGTTCTCGAGTTTGCAGGGAATGCTGGCCCCCGTGCCGGAGGCGCTCCTGGGATTGGGACTGCTCGCACTGGTTTCTGTGTTCATTGTGGCCGCGCTCCGCGACAGAAAAGGGTCGCCCTCGCCGTCAAGCGAACCTGTCGGGTGCTCGGAGTGCGCGGAGACACCACAGACGGGACTGGAACACGATGACCAGTCGGCGCCAGGCCCCAACGAGCACGACACGCCGACGTTAGATCGATAGGAGAGCGCAGAACATGTCCTCGCCAAGCCGTGCCGAGATCCGTCGCCGAGCGCGGGAGATCTCCGGTGAACCCCGCTCGAAGAAGACCACGATTCTCATAGGCGTGATCGTGATCGCGGCGATCGCCGCAGTCGTCGCCGCGATGATGTTCTCGGCAGCGCCGGAGCAGAGCACGGACACCAAGCCCGCCCCGCCGTTCTCGCTGACCGACACCGCTGGCAAGACGGTGAGCCTGTCTGAGTTCGCTGGCAAGCCGGTGCTCCTCTACTTTAACGAAGGTGTCGGATGCGATACCTGCTTCTATCAGCAGGTGGAGATCGAGAAGCACAGCGACGAGCTGAAGAACCTAGGCATCGTGGAGTTCCCCGTAGTCATGAATCCGGCTGAGCAAGTCGCAACAGAACTGGAACGTTTCAAGATCAAGACTCCGTACTTGATCGACTCGGAAGGAACTGTGTCCAAGGCCTACGGCGTGCTGGGCAAGGGCATGCACGAAGGGCTGCCGGGACACGGATTCGTGCTGATCGACGCCGATGGCCAGATTGTTTGGCAGATGGAAGACCCTTCGATGTCCACCCCTTGGAAGACGCTGGACGCCGGAATCAAGGAGAACTTGGCCAAGCAGCCAGTTGGCGGCTAGCGCTCCCGGGAATGCTGCGGACGCCGCCGTGGGTTCACTTGTCGCAGGTGGCAGCTAGGCTTTCGCGGTGTTTGGGGGTTCCCTGCCCCGTCGAGCGGGGGGGGATCCGCAACTCGGGGGGTCTTGGGGTCCCCTGGAAAGCCGGTGGATGGCACCCATCGTGGAGTGCCGTTCTGCGTTCAGTGTGGCGTGCATGTAGCGTCGGCGTACTGGGAGGAGGTGGCTAGTGTGATTGTTTTGCGAGAGATCATCGGATGCGAGCTGCGGCGTCGCCGACAGGGACAGGGGCGGACCCTGCGCGATGTGTCAGGGTCGGCTCAGGTGTCATTGGGCTACCTGTCGGAGGTCGAGCGAGGCCAGAAGGAGGCCTCCTCCGAGCTCCTGCGGGCGATTTGCGGAGCGCTGTCGACTCCAATCTCGGACGTTTTGGCTTCTGCCAGCGATGAGGCGGCGAAGCGGGAACTGGAGGCGGCAATCCGCTCCGGACAAGCGACCCGGGCAGCGCACATCTTGGCGGCGTAGATCGTGAGTGGCGCTCCCTTTAGTTTCGTTGACCGCCCAGCCAGGCGGAAGGGGCGGCGCGTTCTGGTGCACAGCTTCTCCGGATTCATGGACGCTGGGTCAGCGGCGAAGATCGCGGTAGATCACTTGGCGAAGTCCTGCGAGACACGGTTGATAGGCGAGTTCGATTCCGACGCCATCATCGACTACCGGGCTCGCCGCCCGCGAATGACATTCGAGGTCAATAAGTTCACCGGCGTTGAGTGGCCGACGATACGCCTGCATGAAGTCAGCGACGACCGGGGGGCTCGCTTCCTGCTGCTGAGTGGGCCAGAGCCGGACTACCGCTGGCAAGCTTTCACCGACACCGTGCTCGAACTAGTGGAAGAGTTGAACGTCGACCTGACTGTGGGGCTGATCGGCATTCCGTGGCCCGCGCCGCACACGCGACCCGTCGGGGTCTCCGTCCACGCGACCGACCCTGATCTCATCCGCGGGCACCCTTCCCCGCTCGGCTCGCTGGAGATCCCCGGCCATGTTGCCGGCCTGCTGGAGCTCCGCCTTGGCGAAGCTGGCTGCGATGCGATGGGTTTGGCGGTCCAAGTGCCGCACTACCTGGTGCAGTTTGACTACCCGAGGGCCGCGATCGCGTTGCTGCGGGGGCTAGCTGGAGCCGCCGGGTTATCGCTTTCGACCGACGGGCTGGAAGAGGCTGCGAGTACCGCCGAACAGGAGATCGAGCGGCAGACGCAGGGTTCGGAGGAGTTCGCCCCGCTGCTGAGCACCTTGGAATCCCAGTACGACGCGGCGACAAAGGGGGAGGTTACGGCCGCTGGGGAGATCGCCGGTGTCCCCTTATTGGACGCCGAACAGATCGGCGCGCAAGTCGAACGGTTCCTCGCGGAGATGGACAGCCATCGGCCCGATAGCGGGCCCTCAGCCTGAACGCTGCTGCTTGGGCTTCAGGCTCGGATGCGCAGGCCGGACGGAGTGTCGTGGGCGCCACAGTGCAGAAGCGCGCGGCCAGAGGTTGTCGTTAGTGGGTCGCGGCCGTTGATTCGCCGAATTGGCGGGGGAGGCTCACGGTCCCATGTTGGCCTGCTGTGCACGGTTGCGCATGCGCGGGTGTAACCATTGGGCATGCGGCTGACGGACTTCTGGCAAAGGATGGACACGGTCTTCGGTGAGTCGTACACGCGGTCCTGGGCCGCGGACTTCCGGCTGGCGGAACTGGGCGGCCTATCCGTGCAGGAAGCGCTGGCTCAGGGGGAGTCGGCTCAGGACGTCTGGCGAGCGGTCTGTTGCCATGCCGAGGTGGAGAAGTCGTTGAGGTAAGGGGAGACACGCGCACCGAATATGCTTGTTCGAACAGATGTTCGCATCTAGGCTCATCCACAGGCGGTCATCCACAGCGCTGAATCTGTCGAGCACTGCACAGCTTGGCAGGATCAGTTGGAGTTGTCGGACCCTGGCCGTACGTTGACAGACGTTCCACCGAGACGTTGGGAGTAGAAATGGCCAATCCAGAACAGGTTAAGGGCGCGTCTGATCGTGAGAAGGCGCTAGACGCGGCACTGGTTCAGATCGAGCGCCAGTTCGGCAGTGGCTCAATCATGAGATTGGGCGAGGAGGGCCGTGCGCCTGTCGAAGTGATACCGACTGGGTCGATCGCACTCGATGTCGCCCTTGGGATCGGGGGATTCCCTAGGGGCCGGATCGTAGAGGTGTACGGGCCGGAGGCTAGCGGCAAGACTAGCGTCGCGCTGCACGCGATAGCGAGCGTGCAGAAGGCCGGCGGGATTGCCGCGTTCATCGACGCGGAGCATGCGTTGGATCCGACTTATGCCTCGCGGTTGGGCGTTGACCTCGACAGTTTGTACGTGTCGCAACCTGACACAGGTGAGCAGGCGTTGGAGATCGCCGACACCTTGGTGCGTTCAGGAGCGATCGACCTGCTCGTGATCGATTCAGTGGCGGCGCTTGTCCCGAGAGCCGAGATCGAGGGCGACATGGGTGACCGTCATGTGGGTCTCCAGGCTCGCCTGATGAGTCAGGCGTTGCGCAAGATGGCGGGCGCACTCAGCACGTCCAATACGACTGCGATATTCATCAACCAGCTGCGCGAGAAGATCGGTGTGATGTTCGGCTCGCCGGAGACAACGACCGGTGGCAATGCTCTGAAGTTCTATGCGTCCATCCGGCTGGACGTGCGCCGGATCGAGACCCTCAAGACCGGTACGGAAGCTATCGGTAACCGTGTCCGGGCCAAGGTCGCGAAGAACAAGGTGGCGCCGCCGTTCAAGATGGCTGAGTTCGACATCCTGTACGGCGAGGGGATATCGCGCGAGGGAAGCCTGATCGACATGGGGGTCGACCACGGGATCGTTCGCAAGTCCGGGTCCTGGTACACCTACGAGGGCGATCAGCTCGGGCAGGGCAAGGAGAACGCCCGTACGTTCCTGCGCGATAACCCCGACCTGGCCGATGAGATCGAGAAGAAAATCAGGGAAGAGGTGGGGATCATTCCGCGGGTGGACGCACCTGCCGACGGCGCTGCCGCCGCCGAGGTCGCTGACACGCCGACTCCGATCGATGTGTGAGACATGGGCCGGGACGAGGACGAGGAATCGCGGGCCAAGGAGATCGTGCTTAGGCGCTTGGCGATCACCGCGCGGAGCCGTGCGGAACTCGCGTCGGATCTCGTGCGGCGGGGATTCCCGTCGGACCTGATCGAGCGCATCCTCGACCGTTTCACCGAGGTCGGCTTGGTGGATGATGCGGCGCTGGCGGTCTCGTTGGTGTCCAGCAAGGCAAGGAACTCTGGATGGAGCAGGAGGGCGGCCGCCTATCGGCTCCGTGAGCGTGGGGTTCCTGAGGATGCGATCGAGATGGCGATTGAGTCAGTCAGTGATGAAGAGGAGAAGGAGCGCGCGCTGAACCTGGTTAGGCGCGCTTGGAAGCAGTTGGCCGGGGTTGACGAGCAGGTCCGCCGCCGGCGGATCACTGGAATGCTCGCCCGACGGGGGTACTCACAGGGCATGGCTACGTCAGTGATTCTCTCAGTCGGTGAGGAGCGGGGGAAGACATGAGTTGGCGCTGGACCACGTCGTCCAGGATGTCAGGACGGTCGTTCTCCACGGACCAGATGGCGCCCTGGGCAGCCCATGTCGCGCGATACGCGCCGAAGCGATCCAGTTCGGCGCGGGCGTCGGGGGAGTCGGCCAGCATTCGCTGACGGCACGCGTCTGGGATTCCGAACAGGAGAGCTGCCGTGTCCACGGCGGTGTCGCCGGGCACGGAGCCGTCCCAGTCGAGGACCGACGTTAGCTGGGCTTGATCGCCGATGCGCACGTTGACCCCGCCAAGGTCGCCGTGGATCAGCCCGAGCGGCGCTTCGAGGGAGACCTGTGTCGCGCGTTCAGCGGCCTCCATCATCAGTGAGAACGCAAGTTGAGGTATCCGTTCCACGACTACAGCGAGCCGCGCGGGCAGTGCTCCCCAAAGATCAGCCCATGCGGTGAAAGGCAGAGGCCACCCGGCGGCGTCGACGTTGCGCAGGCGATCGAGCAGACCGTTGAGGTGCACTGCGACCTCGGCGGTGTTATCGGACACGAGTCGGCGGGCTGCGGGGGTGTCCAAGGCCAAGCCGGGGCGGTAGTCGAGCACTAGAAACGCCGATCCCGCGCCTCCTGTGACGACGTCTATCACCCGCGGAGCGGGCAGTCCCAGTGACGCCGCTGCGCGATGCCGGATGGCCACGTCGCCGATCGCGGCCGCGTCCGGTTCGCTGTATGGGAAGCGATACACCAAGCCGTTGGGTGGGTCTAGCAGTACCAGATGCCTGCTGCCGCGAGTGTCGCAGCGCAGACCCGAAGCGGCGATACCTCGCGAGAGTAGCGTGCGGCGGCAGACTCGGGCGAAGTCATCGGGCCGTGGCTCCATTCATAGACCCTAATCCGGTTGCCAGATAATCAGGTGTTTACTGCGGTCCTGGGCGAGCGTCGGGGTGCCGGTGAGCGGTTACTGTGTAGCGGTGCATCTGTACCTGATGCGGCACGGCCAGAGTCACGTGAACTTGACGGATCTGACGGCTGCCCATCGCGACGACCCGTTGACCGACATAGGTCGGGAGCAGGCGGAAGCCGCCGGACGGTACGTGGCATCCGATGTGCGTCCGACGCGGATCTACTGCAGCACGGTCGCCAGGGCAGCCGAGACGGCAGACTTCGTCACCAGAGCGACCGGGCTTGCCGCGACGCCAGACGACCGCTTGCGCGAGATTGGCACGGCGTCGGCCGACGCGTCGCCAATCCCAGAGGCTGAACTCGTTCCCTACGTCCCCGACATGTGGGGCACCTTGCGTCCCTACGAGCCGGTCACTCCAGGGGGCGAGTCTTGGATGCAATTCCGGGCCAGGGTGGGGTCTTTCATCGAGTTCCTCCTTCCAGCCCAGGACCGCCGCGGTGACTACGAGGTTGCCGCACGGACAGCGGGGGAGTCAGTCCTGATCGTTTGCCACGCCGGCGTGATTGAGGCCGTGTTCGAGTACGTGTTCGAGAAGGGGCCTTGGTCGGTTGTCGCTGTCATGACGAACCACACTGGGCTGTGTCATTTGGAGTATCACCCGATGCCATTCCGGCCTGACTGGCGCCTTCACGGTCACAACCATCTGGCGCACCTTGATCCCGAGCTGATCACCTAGTCATGAGCGGATCCGGGACAACAGCTGCCGAGCCGACGTGGGGCATGGCGAATCTGTCGAAGTTCGCTCTCATGTCGCTGCTCGTCGGCTTCGCTGTGCTGCTTCTGAAGCTGGGCGCCTGGTGGGTGACCGATTCAGTGGGCCTGCTGTCCGACGCCTTGGAATCCACTGTGAATATCGCCGCTGCCGCGGTTGCTCTCGTGGCGCTGAGGACCGCGAGCCGTCCGCCCGATGCTCACCATCAGTTCGGGCACGGCAAGGCGGAGTATCTCTCGGCGCTGACCGAGGGCGTGGTGATCGCGGTCGCTGCCACCACGATCGTGATCTCGGGCATCTACCGGCTGGCTAACCCCCAGGACGTGCGGGAAATCGGCATAGGTCTGCTGATCGCTGTGTTGGCATCGGTTCTCAATGCCGCAACGGCGTTTGTGCTTCTGAGGGCCGGAAAGTCCCACGGGTCTCTGGCGCTTGTCGCGGACGCCAGGCACCTCATGACCGATGTGCTCACTACGGCCGGTGTCCTGATCGCTGTCCTGCTCGTTGGACTCACGGGCTGGCAGATCCTTGACCCTTTGGTCGCGCTCGCAGTCGCGGTCAACATCCTCTTCGTCGGATTCCGCCTAGTGAAACGCAGCACGTCAGGGTTGATGGACTCAGCACTGCCCGAGGACGACCTCGACGTGATACGCGGGATTGTGAATGGATTCCGGGGGCCCGACGTTGTGATCCATGGGCTTCAGACGCGCCAGTCAGGGCGGCAGCGCTTCATTTCTATGCACGTGCTGGTTCCTGGAGCGCATACCGTATCCGCTGGACACGACATCTGCGAGAACCTCGAGGACATGCTGCGGAACGCGCTGCCCTCAACTACCGTCCAGACTCATCTGGAGCCAATTGAGGATCCGCGCGCATGGCGTGACGTGCATTCTGGGCAACATCCGTTGGACTAAGGCCTGGCGCTGCTGTGAGCTGCCTAGCGATGAGTACGGTTGCCATGTGGAAGATTCGCGACCCGAGGTGCTCGCTTCTTGTCTTCCCAAGAGAGTGACCGTACTCGTATCTAGAGGTTCGTGGGAAGGTGATCATGAGCGAAGCAGGGGACCGGGAGTTGATCGACGCTCTAGTCGGTCAGTGCACAGGGGCGGAGCGGTACGCGATGGACGACGGCACCGACAACATCCCAGTAGTTGTGCGTATCAGCCCCGACCGGGTGGTGTTCCGTGGCTGAGCGCCCAAGGGTAAGCGTCGAACTGCGGGACCACGTGCTGCTGATCGGCATTGACAGACCGGAGAAGCGCAACGCGTTCGACCTGGCACTGATAGAGCAGTTCGCAGCCGCCTACGGGCGTCTGGGCGCCGACGCGGACGCCCGGGTGGGAGTCGTGTTCGCCCATGGAGACCACTTCTCAGCTGGCCTGGACTTGGCGGAGGTCGGCCCCTTCGTGGCCGAGCACGGCCCACAGGCCTTGGGGGGGAGCGGATCGTATGACCCGTTCGGGGTGTGGGGACCGCAGGTGCCCAAGCCGGTCGTGCTAGCAGTCCAGGGGACCGCGTTCACGCTGAGCATCGAGCTGGCGCTGGCGTCAGACATCGTGGTCGCCGCCGAAGACGTGCGTTTCCGGCAGCTGGAGATAGCCCGGGGTATCGTCCCGTTCGGAGGTGCGACATTCAGGGCGCCGACGATCCTTGGCTGGGGCAATGCCATGCGGTTCCTGCTCACCGCCGAGGAATTCGGTGCAGCTGATGCGCTCCGCATCGGGCTAGTACAAGAAGTTGTACCAGTAGGCCGTCAGTTCGACCGCGCGCTGGAGTTGGCCCAGTTGATAGCGCAGCAGGCACCCTTAGGCGTCATGGGAACGCTGGCGAATGCCCGGATCGGCCGGGACAGCGGTCCAGCGGCCGCCGCCGATGACCTTCGTGCGCTCCTGCCGCGGATCCTTACCAGCCAGGATGCGGTGGAGGGCGTGATGTCATTCATGGAACGGCGCCAGGCGAGATTCACCGGGAGCTAGCTGTTCTACGGAGCCGCGCAGTCAAGAACCAACGTACCTGCGACACCCAGCGCTCGACGAGCAGCCGTAGCGAAGCGCAACCCTCAGCCACCCGGCAGAGGGTTGCGCTCCAATACGAGAAGCGCGCTGATCCCGGGCGCAAGGCGCCCGAGACTCAGTGCATCAACCCAGGCCCCTTAAGGCCCGAGATTCAGTAACGGCCTCCGCCGCCACCGTAGCCACCACGGCCTCCGCCGCCGCCGCCACCGTAGCCACCACGGCCACCGCCGCCGCCGCGGTCTTCGCGCGGACGTGCTTCGTTCACGACAATCGCACGGCCTTCGAGTGGCTGGTCATTGAGACCCTCGACCGCGGCGCTTGCCTCGGCATCTGTACTCATCTCGACGAAACCGAAACCGCGCGAGCGGCCCGTGTCCCGGTCAACGAGCACCGAAGCCGACTGCACTGTGCCGAATGCCGCGAAGGCATCGGCTAACGTGTCGTCGCCAACTGTGTAGGCGAGATTTCCAACATACAACTTGTTCCCCACAGGGAAGCCCCTTCCAGAACTGACATAAACCGAATGGAGCTTCAACCCTTGTAAACAGTCGCCGCTACCAGACCAACTGAGTATGCGGGATGTTCCGGGTTGTGCGCAACTGCGCCGCGTGCCTCACCTACTTTGAGCGCGTGGCGGGTAGTGGTGCCTCACCTACTTTGAGCGCGTGTGCCCCCTTGTTGGGGGAGGCTTGCCTGTTATGGAAGGCAAGATCGATATGGCCGCGAGACGGCAAGTGACGAACAAGCTGCGTACCCAGTACCGAAAGGCATCGAGGGCGGAGAAGGGCGAGATCCTGGACCGGGTGGTGGACACCACTGGGATGGGCCGCTCGACGGCCCGGCGGATGCTGACCGGCCCGAGGCTGCCGGACCCGGCCGGGCAGGTCGACGGGCGCACACTGCGGCCGCGAGCCTACGGCGACGACGCCAGGGCGCTTCTGCGGTACGTGTGGACGTTGATGGGCATGCCGTGCGGCAAGTACCTGGTGGTCATGCTCGATATGTGGCTGCCGCTGCTGGCCGAAGCCGGTAACCTCGACAAGCCGTTCGCCACCGACGAGGCGATCGCGCAGTTGAAGACGATGAGCGCCGCGACCGTGGACCGGTACTTGAAGCCGGCCCGGGACCGGATGCGGATCAAGGGCATCTCCACGACCAAGCCGTCCCCGCTGCTTCGCAACTCCATCAGCATCCGTACTTGCGCCGACGAGGCACCCGAGGGCCCGGGGGTGATCGAGGCGGACACTGTGGCGCACTGTGGCCCCACTCTGATCGGCGAGTTCGCCCGCACCCTGACGATGACCGACGTTGTGCTCGGATGGACCGAGAACTGCTCGATCCGCAACAACGCGTCCAAATGGATCATCGAAGGCGTTGGGGAACTGACCGAACGGTTCCCGTTCGATCTGGTGATCTTCGATTCGGACTGCGGATCGGAGTTCATCAACCACGATGTCGCGGACTGGCTGCAGGCCCGCGACATCGCCCAGACTCGCTCACGCCCGTACCAGAAGAACGACCAGGCGCATGTGGAGTCCAAGAACAACCACGTGGTGCGCAAGCACGCGTTCTACTGGCGTTACGACACCGCCGCTGAACTCGACCTGCTCAACCAGCTGTGGCGGCTGGTGTCGGTGCGGCTGAACTTCTTCACCCCGACGAGGAAGGCCGTCGGCTACGCCACCACCACCGACGGTCGCAGGAAGCGCATCTACGACACCCCGGCCACACCGTGGCAGCGCCTGCGGGCATCGGGCGTGCTGGACGAGCAGCGACTCGCGACCGTGGCTGCCCGGATCGAGGGCATCAACCCGGCCGACCTGACCCGGCAGATCAACGCCATCCAGATGCGACTGCTCGACCTGGCCAAGGTCAAGACCGAGGCCCTCGCCGCCGCCCGCCACATCGATCTGGAAGCATTACAACCGTCAATCAACCGATTGGCCAAGGCGAAGTGACGCAAGCCCCCACGCGCTCACCATGCGTGAGGCACCGGGCCCCGCTTCGCGCTCACTTTTATGTGAGGCACCTCGCTGCGCCCCTCTCGGGGACGTCAAGCGAAGTCGCTGTCGACCTCGGCTTCCTTCGGCCACTTGCCGCCGTTCTCCCAGAACAGCCGGATGTCGTCGAGCGGGCGACCCTTGGTCTCCGGGGCGAACCGGAACACGAACAACCAAGCCAGGACCGCCAGGATCGCGAACATGCCGAACGACCAGGCGCCTCCGATCGCCGACATCACGGTGAGGAAGAACTGGGCGATCAGTAGGTTCGCGACAAGGTCAGCGGTGAGCATGGCGCTGGCGCCGTAGGCACGCAGCCGTGCGGGGAAGCTCTCAGTGGAGTAGACCCACACAAGCGCCCCGAAGCCGAACACGAACCCCACGTTGATGAGCGCGAGGCCTAGGAATCCGAGCAAGATCTGCTGTGAGTTGAGCGTGTCGCCCTTCTGCGTGGCGAATGTGACGACGAGCATTATCTGAGCCACGATCATGATCCCGATCCCCGTGAGCAGCGTCACCCGTCGGCCGATCTTGTCGATGAAGCTCATCGACAAGATGACGGCTACCAGTGCGATTACCTGCACCAAGGCCGCCATGAGCAGGCTCTGCTCGTTGGACTTGATACCCATGGCCTTGAATATCTGCGGCCCGTAGGTCACCGTCGCGTTGATGCCCGTGATCTGGATGAAGAATCCGAGAACGACTACGAACATGGTTGCTCGCAGGTACGGCTTGCGGAGCATTTCGCCGAGCGCTCCGCCGGTCTGCTCCGCGATCGTGGCTTCCATCTCCGCGATCTGCGGCTCGGGGTCGATGTTCGGGTCGAGGTGTCTGAGCGACGCCAAGGCCTCTTCCCTGCGGCCCTTCATCATGAGCCAGTTCGCCGTCTCTGGGACTGTGAACAGGATTGGGATCAGCAGAAACGCGGGCAGGGCCGCCAGGCCGAGCATCAACCGCCAGTTGATGTCGTCGGACAGAGGGGCAAGCCACAGGGACCCCAGCAAACCCAGGATGATGCCGGAGACGCATGTGACTTGATACATGACCAGCGTCGCGCCGCGGATTCGCGCCGGGACGGATTCGGCGATGAATACTGGCGCCGCGATCAGCGATATCCCGATGGTGACTCCCAGGAAGAATCGAGAAATCTCAAGATCGACAGCGCTCACCGATAGTCCACTTGTGAGGCAGAAGACCATGTATCCGGCTGCGACGAGGATCATCGTCTTCTTCCGGCCGAGCGCGTTGGTTACGAAGCCTCCGAGCACACATCCGATGATCTCTCCCCAGACGATCATCGCTGTCACAAGCTCGACTTGCTCGGTGTTGAGATCAAGATCGACTTCGAAGAATATCTGCGCTCCGCCGATGTTGCCGTTGTCGTACCCGTAGATGATCCCGAGAGTGGCAGCGGTCAGGGCCACGATCTTGACCGATGACTTGGGTTCCTTCTTGTGTTCGGTCTCCGTCGCGGACATGGTGCGCCGCCCTTCTCTAAGATCAGTTGACGTTGGATCTAACCCATTACTCGACATGCTGACGATCTTGGTCGCGTTTGTCTCGCCGAAAGCTCACTTTGTCCACAAAGGTCGGCTTGGCTGGATACCTTGAAGTTGATGGCCCCGCTGAGGAGGTCCCGGATGGCTGGCGAGTTCCGTGGTCCTGAGATCCTCGATGTTCCGATCGGCCTGCAGGTTTCTGGCGAGCGGGCTGAATCGGACAGTTTGGGCACCGTCAAGGTCCCGGCGGACCGCTACTGGGGGGCGCAGACCCAGCGGAGCCTTGAGCATTTCGATATTGGGGACGACAGGATGCCCAAGGAGGTGTACCACGCCTATGGGTACATCAAGCGAGCTGCCGCCAAAGTCAACGCGCGGACGGGCAGGCTCCCGGAATGGATGGGGGAGCTCATCGAGCGTGTAGGTGATGAGGTCGCGGCGGGGGCACTGGATGACCACTTTCCGCTGTACGTGTGGCAAACCGGGTCAGGCACGCAGTCCAACATGAATGTCAACGAGGTGATCTCGAACCGTTGCATTCAGCTTGTGGGAGGCGCCTTGGGCTCCAAGGAGCCTGTTCATCCAAACGATCACGTGAACATGGGGCAGTCCAGTAACGACACCTTCCCCACCGCGATGCATCTCGCGGCGTACTCCCTGGCGTCGCGGAAGACGATCCCGTCCCTGGAGCAGCTCCGGGATGCCCTGGCGTTCAAATCACGGCAGTGGTCCGATGTAGTCAAGATCGGGCGCACCCATCTGCAGGACGCCACTCCGCTGACAGTGGGACAGGAGTGGTCCGGATACGCCAGCGCTCTGGACGACAGCATCTCCCACCTTCGCGCGGCCACCGAAGGGCTGCTCGAAGTCGCCATGGGAGGAACCGCCGTCGGCACCGGCCTCAACGCGCCAGAGGGGTTCGCCGAGGACGTGGCGGTCGAGCTCGCCAGGCTTACTGGGTTCGCGGTCCGGACCGCGGCTAATAAGTTCGCGGCGCAGGCGACCCTGGACTCGATGGTTCGCGCTCATGGAGCTCTGAAGGACGTCGCGGTAACGCTGTTTAAGATCGCGAACGACCTTCGCTGGCTCGGCTCTGGTCCGCGTGCTGGTTTGATGGAGTTGAAGCTGCCCGCGAACGAACCGGGCTCCTCGATAATGCCGGGCAAGGTCAACCCAACTCAAGCCGAAGCGATGATGATGGTCTGCATAGACGTGATCAGCTCCGATGTCGCCGTATCAATGGCTGGGGCCGAGGGCAACTTCGAGCTCAACGTGTTCCGGCCGGTGGTGATCAGCCACTACCTGCACTCAGCCCGCATCCTGGCGGACGCGTGTGACCACCTGCGCAGGTTCATGGTCGAGGGGACGGAACTAAACCTCGCGCGTGTGGAGGAGAACGTCGACAACTCGGTGATGATGGTGACTGCCCTCGCCCCCGTGATCGGGTACGACGCCGCTGCCCGCATCGCCCACCGCGCGGTCGAAGAAGGGCTGGGTCTGCGGGAGGCCGCGCTGTCTTGCGGAGTGCCCGAGGAGTTGTACGACCGTGTCGTGATCCCGGTGAACCTGACGCGCGACACTAGCTCGTAACGATCCTGGCCCTGGGCAGATACTCCTCAAGTCGTGCGACCCGGAAGCCTTGCCTGTCGATCTCATTCAGCGCCCGCCTAATCGCGCCAGTGACTCCCGGGTTGAAGTGGGCCAGGATGATGTCGCCGCTGCGCAATCTGTTGCCAACCTGGTAGTTCAGCCCACTGGTCAAAGTGGCAGACCACATGACGACGTACTTGATTCCGCACGTGGCAGCGGCCCGCATAGTCGTAGTGCCGTGCTCGCCGTAGGGCGGGCGCATCATCCACGGGTCGGCGGTGGTGTGCCGGCGAATGGCACGGTTGGCGTTGCATATCTGTTTCTCCTGCTGACCGAGCGATAGCCTCGCAAGCCACGGGTGGGAGATTGTGTGATTCTGAATTGACTGCTGTCGGCCGAATCGCCGCCAGTAGGCCCAGCCGTTGCGGGCGGCGTGGACCGACAGGAACGCTGTCGCTGGCACATCGCGGCGACGCAACAAGCGCAGCAGTGCCGGGTCCCGCAGGTAGCCGTCGTCGATGGTCAAGAACACGACCCGTTGCCGTGTCTTGACGCTCGACACCAGACGGGACCTGGCCGATCGGGCCACGGTCGGTTGGGCGGGCCTCGTGCGTCCGGACGTTCCGGCGCCTATCGCTGATCCGGCTGTCATCGCGTCCGGTGCGCCGGTGGCTGGCGGTGCGAGAGTAGTGACCAGCGCTGTGCTCGCCAGAGCAGCGGGGAGGACAGCTGCTGCCAGACCCGTGATGCGCACTTCGGTCGCCTCCTAGCGATGGAAACGATTCCAATTGTCACACCTGCTGAGCGTCAAGTGTCGGATTCGTCGGTGCACGATTCGTCGCGTCGGCGCGTGAGCGCATGGTCACAAGTTCGAATTGCGCGTGCGCTGGCAGTGATGACGGCCTACCGTTGAGTTATGCGCTTCAAACTGGGACTTGTGGCCTGCGTCGCGGCTGGCAGCATGATGCTCGCGCCCGCTGCCATGGCGGCAGGCGCGCTCCCTCATGCCAGGGGGAGCGGCCCAGAGGCGATGGCGACGCTTTCGTTATCCGCCTCCCGCTCAGAGGTCGGGTACGGCTCATCCGTGCGCCTTTCCGGCTCATCCTCAGACGCTGGCGCTGGCCGTGAAGTGATCATCGAGTCGTCCGGCGGCGGCTGGCAGGAAGTGACTACGGCGCTCACGAAGTCCTCAGGGTCCTGGTCGGCGTCCATCACGCCAGAGGTTAACTCCACGATTCGCGCGAGGATGGCTGACGACTCAGCTACGAGCGACTCCTTGAGCATCGACGTGACTCCAGTCATACAGGTGAGCGGCACACCGAAGGGCCGCGCACTCGTGGGCGTGAAGCTCACGGCCCGAGTTTCGCCTTCCAGCTACCGTGGATCAGTATCCTTCGCGGTGAAGAAGAGCGGCGGGGCGCTCGGGTCCGAGCGGACCAGAGCGTCCGGCGGGCAACTAACGGCGTCATTGCCGACGCCTCGCCTGGGGAAGCTGAATGTCGTGGCCAGGTTGTCGGCTGCCAACGGGCTGTCGGGGACGACGACTCGGTTCCAGATCAAGTCGACAGCCCGCAAGCTGGGGCGAGGACATAAGGGGAAGGACATCACCGCCCTGACCAGGAAGCTGGACGCCCTGGGTTTCCACACGCCACCGGTTGGGCGGCGGTACACGGCCGCGGTCGGTGACGCGGTTCTGGCGTTCAAGAAGGCTAGGGGGCTTGCCAGGACTTCCAAGATGACCAAGCGCGTTTGGCGAAAGCTCCTCGCGGCCAAGCCGATCAAGCCGCGCTACCGATCGCCGTCCCTGCACATTGAAGTGGACAAGGGCAAGCAGCTGTTGATGGTTGTCCGCGAGGGTCGGGTCATCGGAGCGCTGCACACGTCGACCGGGGCCACTGGCAACACTCCGGTTGGCCGTCACCGCATCATCCAACGAGGCGGGTCGTACCTGTACAGGTTCATGGCCTTCAAGGGGAACTTCGGGATTCACGGCTACGTTCCTGTGCCGCCATACCCGGCGAGCCACGGGTGCGTTCGCCTGCCGATGTGGGCAGCGGACTGGGTCTGGGACCGTGTCGACTACGGAACGTCAGTGATCGTCTACGAGTGACCGCAGCGGTTGCCGAGCGTGCGCTGGTTCCGTACCGTCATCGGAGTGAACGTGCCGAGGATAGGGATCCAAACACACGACCCACATCAGATCTTCCTGCGCAGAGCGCTCCGCCTAGCGGTCGCCTTCCCCTTGACTATGTTCATCGTCTGGCTCGTCTTCGGGATGTCCGAGGGGTCGGTGCTCTACGGAGCCTTCGCGTGCTTCTCGACCACGACGATGCTGGATCTCGGTGGTCGGATGAGGGCGCGAGTGGCGGCCTACGCGGGCACGCTGGTCGCTTGTTGCGTGGCGATAGTGCTGGCCACCGCTGTCGGCTTCAGCATCTGGGCCGCAGTCGTTGGAACCTTCGTGTGGGGGGCTCTGGCCACCTACGCGGGCCTGCTGCGGGGTTACGTCGCTTCTGCCGTGCCATTGGCGCTGGTCCCGTGGTTCCTGGCGATCTCGACACTGGACAACTTGCCGAACCTCGACGAGAACCTGGTGAGCTGGATAGTCGGCTACCTCATCGCTTCGTCATTCGCGCTGCTGTTGTGGCCTGTCCGCCTGCAGGACAAGGTCCGGGCCGCACTTTCGGAAGTGCTCGCGGCTGTGGCCGAGTACGTGGAGGTCAGGTGGGTTGACCGGGCCGATGACCTGACCGACGCGACGGCAAGGCTGGGTGCCGCTGACGCCGCGCTCGATCGACGGATCAAGGGAGTACTCATCCGGCCCGGTGGTGCGACACGCCACGAAAGACACCGGATGCAGCTCGTGGGCGTCGTCAAGGAGCTGACCCTCCTGGTTCAGAGGTACCCAGATCGCGACGAGTCTCTGGCCAGCCCGGACATGGACCTGGCGCAGGCCTGTGCCCGCAGCCTGCGCGACTCAGCGCTGTGCGTACTCACAACGCACGGTGCGCATGTCAGGCCCGACGTCATTGCTCTGAATCAGGAGCGTGAGCGGCACTGGGAACGAGCGATCCAATGGATGCGGGAGGAGCTGACACCCGATACCGCCGAATCGGTCGTGCGCCGGGCCAATAACCTCAAGACGCTAAGGGCGACCTCGGGATACTGCGTGCTCGCGGCCTCCCACGCCAGGGGGTCCGTTGGCGACGACCCGAGGTTCATCGGGATGGGCACGCTGGATGGCAAGCCGTTCAACGTCGCCCCGCCCACGCCAACAGTGGGCGCCGCATTCCGCAGCAACCTTGACCCGCGCTCGGTGTGGTTCCAGAACAGCGTTCGGGCGGGCTCGGCATTCGCGTTGGCGGTCTTGGTGATATTGGTCACGGGCGTCGAGCACGGATTCTGGGTGGCACTAGGTGTCCTCGTTGCTTTGCGCTTCGATGCCAGTGGATCCATGCGGACGGTGCGGCAAGTGCTGGTGGGCACCCTCGTTGGGTTCGTTGTCGGCAGCATCCTCATTGCCGTAGCGCAAGATTCGCCATCGGCGATGTGGTGGCTCCTCGCCCTGAGCGTGGCGCTGGCGACCTACACCCCAGGAGCAACCACGCTGATGCTGGGCCAGGCCAGCTTCACCGTGTTCCTCATCGTGCTGTTCGGCCTACTCGCGCCTGACGAGTTTGAGACGGCCACCGATCGTGTCATTGACGTGGCGCTGGCCTGCTCGGTGACGTTCATCGTGAGCGCTCTGATGTGGCCTGGCGGAGCCGCGTCGCTGGTGCGCAGTTCGATGCGCACGTCCGCGAACGCCGCCGGGGAGTACCTGCGTGCCGCCTATCACCGGCTAGCGGTGGGTGGACAGGCTGATGCTGACGTCGATTCGGCGGCCAGGGAGGCTGGCGATGAGTACTTACGCGCCACCGAGAACTTCGACCTGGCCACCGCGTCTCGCGTTCCCGGAGGCATGCCGCCTGGGCTGTGGGTGCGCGCCTCCAACGGTGTTGCCGGAATGCTGATCGGCTCGCAGAAGGTGACGTACTACGGGCAGGTGCTGCACCCGGGGCATCTCTGCCCCGACGCGGCGGCGGCTCTTGACGAGCAGGCCGGTCTCGAAGCTAAGGCTTTCGTCACTAGTGTCCACCGCGCGTGCGGACTCACTGCGGATGGATCGATGCCCAGGATGTCCGACGAGCGCGTGCTCGATCCGCTGTCACGGTGCCTGGCGAGGACTGTGTCTGAACCGGGCAGCCGGTTGACGCGGCAGCAGGCGGCGCGGGCTCTGACGATGATCTTCGCGCTGGGGACGTTGGATCAGCTCGACGCTTCTAGGGCGGAGATCGCCGCATGGACGCCAGAGCACGAGAAGGTCTAGCCGATCTTCTTGTGCGGCAGGGTTGCTGACGCTGCGGCGGCTTCCTCGGCGGATGCCGCTGTCGTCGTTGAGGCCGACGTTGTTGCGGAAGGCCGACGTAGTTGCGGAAGGCCGACGTAGTACTGGGAGTTGACCGCAAGATTTTCGGTCGTCCTCAACAACGTCCGCCAACAGGTTGTCAGCGACGCACTTGGGCGCAACGACCAGCCCTAACGCGCTGAGCGTTAGGTACGCGAGGAGTCGACCGCAGCCGCGACCTTTTCGCGGCTGCCAGCGACCACCAGGTACTCGACATTGCGCAAGTGGCTCACGCGCCCTACCTTGCGCCCGTTGGGGTCGTGAATGCCGATTTGGGCCCCGACGTAGCGCTTGGAGTCGAAGCGCAGAAGCGTAGCCGCCTCGCGGCCCTCGCCGCACCATTGTAGGAGTTCATCGGCGGTCACCCAGGCCTCGTTGTTGTAGGACACGATCAGCGTCTCGGCGGCGGCGGCGCCAATGGCGGCGCGCAGCGCACCGGGCATCGTCCGTTTCGAGTTGAAGTCGCTACGGGTCTCGGCTTCGCGCGCGTCGACTCGCTTGCACGCGACGCCGTAGTGTGCCGGCGCGTCCCATCGGACCAGCGTTTCCCACACGTGGTAGTTGGTGAAGTAGCGGTGCTGGTTGTAGGGCGGATCGAGATACGCCAGGTCGACGCGACCAAGTTGGGGGGTGACCTGGAGGGCGTCACCCATGACTGCGGCCCCTGGTCCGGACAGCAGCTCAGGGCAGCTTATGTGAAGGTCCTTGTACGATCTTTGCGCCCAACTCTTCAAGTACGCCATCTGCAGTCCGGTCGTGGAGTCAGCGCGGTCGGCGGCCAGCATCAGGGCAGTGAGCAGGATCGGGTACAGGGCGGTTCCCGCGTAGTCGAGTTCGATCCTGTCGCGGATGGCGTCGACGCGAGCACCGTTGTGCGGCTGGAAGTAGCGGCTTCGTACGCAGAAGGTCTCAGTGAAGTAGCCGGGCTGGCCGGGTAACCGATTGAGCTCATCGATAGCGTCCGAGAGGTGGTCTTTGTCGACCTCAGTCGCGTCTGAGGCGATGTAGGTGTCGGCAAGCACTTTCGCGTAGCTCGCAGTGTCTACGGCGGTTACACGCAGCCCGCGTCGCTTGAACTCCTGAGCGACCCTAGTAGTGCCAGTGAACAAGTCCAGGGCCGACTTGGCCTCAACTGCCGTAGCGATCGCGCCCAGAACGGGAACGAGCCGCCTTTTCGAGCCCAGGTACTTGATCACTTCACAGGGCGGCCCTAATTACGTTTGGCCTTGGGTCCGCCGCCCTTGCCGCCGCCCTTGCCGCCGCCGTCGGTTCCAGCCTCCGTCGTGGCGGAGATGACCTGCCCTGGCGTGGCTACGTTGCCAGCGACGTCCACTGTGAAGACGGCGTAGGAGTACACAGTCCCGGACTTCAGGCCGCTGTCAGTGGCGCTTGTCGCCAGGAGGTCATCCAGCGGAACGTCCGTTCCCTTCCATGGCGCGCTGGGCGCGGTTGAGCCCTCGGCGCGGCGCACGACTACCTGAGCTAGGTCCAGATCGGCTGGGATATTCCAGGACAGCTGGATCGTGGACTGGCCGACGGACGTGACCGCGAGCCCGGTCACAGGTCCGGGCGGCGTCGTGTCCAGATCTCCGGCGTTGTCAGCGACATAGAGCAGCAGGTTTGGCGAACCAAGCCCACCGTCACTGAGGCGGCCCGCTGTGGCCTGCTCGCTCACCCACGCGTTCACAGACGAAGCCGACGCGGCCGGATGCACGCCGAGGAACGCGGCGACAGCGCCCGCCACATGGGGTGACGCCATGGACGTACCGTTCCAGGTCTGTACTGAGTCACCGGGTGTCATTGAGGTGATCCCGGACCCCGGCGCGAAAACATCGACGCAGGGTCCGAAGTTGCTGAATGAACTGCGGACGTCGCCAGATGTGGTGGCGCCGGTCGTTAGGGCATCGGGGGCCGCCGCTGGACTGAAATCACATGCGTCGGCATCGCTGTTTCCCGCGGCCACGGCAATGGGCGTGCCGGACGCCACTAGCCCGCTGACGGCTGAGTCGAGCGATGAGGAGCGGCCGCCGCCGAGGGATGCGTTGGCGACACTGGCAGCCGGTGCGTTGTCCGATATCCAGTTCAGCCCGCTGATGACGCCGGAGATTCGTCCGCTTCCGTTGCAGTCGAGAACGCGCACCGGGTGCACAATCGCCCCGGGCGCGACGCCGAAGCCATCCGAACCGGCTGCTGTACCAGCCACGTGTGTGCCGTGCCCGTTGCAGTCAGTCGTGATGTTGCGGCCCTTGACGAAGTTCGCACCCGCTCCGACCCTTCCGGTCAGGATGGCTGTCTCGGTAATGCCCGTGTCCACGACATAGATGTGCGTACCGGCGCCCTTCAACGGAGACGTGTTAGCCCCATCAAGCGGGAGGTCCCGCTGGTCGATCCGGTCGATGCCCCACGACGATGTGTCGCTGGCCTGAACGATTCCGTCTTTCTCAACATTCGTGACCCCAGGGATCTGCCGCAGAGTCTTCGCGACTGACGCTGTGGCCTCGACAACGAGGCCGTTGAACGCCTTGCCGCGCAGCCTGGTCTGGATTCCGACCGACCCAGGGAGCCGGTTGGCGACTTCGGTGACCGACTGCTGGGTGGTCGTGGTGACTATGTAGCGATCAGCGGGTTGGCTCGTAGCCTTGCCCGCTGCGGCGGAAACAGATGCCGTTGCCAACACCAACGCGGTGGCGACGATGCCCCCCAGGACCCGGTACCCAGACTTCCCCATGCTGTTCCTCCTAGCGTTTCGATCTGACCATTAGAGCATGTTAGTCCGCTTGCCACGAAAATCTGGCGAGGTTCGTCGGTCACACAACGAAGTCAGGCCGCGGCCGCGTCGGCCTTGCGTGTGAGCACCCAAGCGGCCATGAAAGTAGTGAGCGGTACGGCCGCGACAATCCCTAACCCGCCAACAAGCGAACGGACGACTTCTTGGGCCACGAGCTCGGTGGTCAGCGACTGGGACGCGGGAGCCTCGGACATGATGAGGATCAGGAACAGCGGAAGGGCCGCCCCGATGTAGGCCAGCACGAGAGTGTTGACGGTGGCTGCGACATGGTCCCGCCCGACTCTCATCCCGGCCGCGTAGAGCCGCCGTAGGGCGATCACCGCTCCCGTCAGGGCCACACCTGTGCGCACGTTGAAGCCGTGAGCCAATCCCATGCTGGCGATGACTATCGCCGCCGCGCCGACGGCCGCCACTGGGACAGGGGGCGCGCCGAGTATCAGTGCGGGAAGTACGAACACCGCCAGGATCGCGATCGACACAGCCAGGCCCGCGAGCGCCGCCACGCCTTTCCAGCGCGACAGCAGAACCACAGCCGCCGCAGACACCAGGACCAGGATCATCAGTGGCCGGTCCCGCTTGATGTCGACGAAGGAGAAAGTGGTCGAATCGGCCGCGTTCTCTACGTTGAGCTACAAGGGCGTGCCGGGCTCAAGGACCGGCGCCGCATTGCCCGCGTAGAGGTTGAACGCGGCGAGCTGATCCCGATACTCGTCGGTCGTGACCTTGGCTATGACGGTCTGGCAGTCCGCCATGGCTGGTTCGCAAGGCCGGATCTGCTCGACGACACCGGTGGCGTACTCCACGTGGCCCAGAGAGGGAGCGTCGGTGCGCGGCCAAAGCCAGACCATGCCCAGGACCGTCGCCACGATCAAGGGGATGAGGAGCCAGAGGACGTACTTCACGACACCGTGTGGGGTCTCGACAGGTCCGTGATCATGGACTGCGCCGTGATCATGAACTACTTCTATTCCGTGAGTGGCGAGGGTGGGTCTTTCGCGCCGCATGGTCCGGTCACGGAGCTGATCACGTTCCGACATCGCCCACCCCTTGGTTTCGGGGCACACTACCCCGGATCTGGTGTACCGCAGCTGCAGTGCGGGTTACGTTTCGATGTCGTTGATCCGGGACGGTTGGAGTTCAACTCCGGTAGGTGCGGGCCTCGCCCGTTGCCACAACGCGGACCCTGTCACCCGGCTTCCGTTCGATCGGGCCGGGAACGCGCGCCCGGACGACGTCTCCGGTGTCGAGCGAGACGGTGGCGACGCTGTCGTGGCCGTGGTAGACGCTGTCGGTGACGTGGCCCAGGACTCCTGGCCCGTCTTCGGCGGAGGATTGATCGCCTGCATCGAAGACCGCGAGTTGCTCGGGTCGCAGGGCGACGACGACAGACTGGCCTTCCCGGGCCACGCTGATGGAACGTACTCGCCCCAGGGCGCACTCGACCAGCCCGGAAGCCCGCATGACTCCTGGCAGCTCGACGAGGTCTCCGACAAACCTCGCCGCTGCCAGATCCGTCGGAGACTCATACAGCTCGGACGGGGAGGCGTTCTGCACTATCTGTCCTTCGCGCACCAAGGCCACCCGATGGGCGATGGACAGCGCCTCCTCTTGGTCATGCGTGACCAGAACCGTGGTAGTCCCAAGACCGTTGAGCAGCGAGCGAACCTCCTCGCGCAACCGAACCCGCAGCGACGCGTCGAGCGCGGAGAACGGCTCATCCAGGAGCAGGACCTCGGGCTCCGGGGCGATAGCGCGCGCCAAGGCGACGCGCTGTTGCTGGCCACCGGAAAGGTCCTGCGGCCGTGTTCGCGCGTATCCGCTCATTCCAACCAGCGTCAGGACCTGGGCCGCCCGCTCGCGGGCATCTCGGCGGCCACGAAGACCGAAGATCACGTTGCCCACAACGTCCAGATGGGGGAAGAGCGCGCCCTCTTGCGGAACTATGCCCACGTGTCGTCTCTCGGGCGGAATCCAGACCCCGGGCCCGGCGACTACCCTGTCGCCGAACGTGACGCTGCCCGCGGAGGGCCTCAGGAAGCCGGCGAGAACCCGCAACAGCGTCGTCTTGCCCGAACCGCTTTCCCCAAGCACCGCCAGAAACTCACCGGACTCGACCCGCAGATTCAGGCCGTCAAGCACGGGTCCGCGTCCGTAGTCCGCGGTCAGCGCTGATACGTCAATGCCGCTCATACGTCCGCCGTACTCAGTGCCAGATCGGTGTCGGTCGGTTCCGGGCCAGCCTTACCCGCGAGCGACTGTCGAGCTGCGGCGGTCATAGTCCGCGACAGTAGCCAAGCTGGTATCGCCGCAAGTGCGATAAGGGCTATCGCGTATGGAGCGGCGGAGCCGTACGCGGCCACCGATGTGCGGGTCCACAGCTCCGTCGCCAGGGTGTCCAGTCCCGTCGGACGCAGCATGAGCGTGGCCGGGAGTTCCTTCATCGCCGTCAGCAACACCAGCAGGCCGCTCGCGGCGACGCCGGGCAGGGAGAGTCGCAGAGTCGTCTGCGTCCAGGCACGCCACGGTCCGCGACCCAACGTGCGAGCGGTCTGCTCAAGAGCTGGCGGAACCGCCGCGACGGCCGTGCGCGTGCCACCGATCGCCTTCGGCAGGAACAGGACGGCGTAGGCGATCGCCAGCGTGATCACGGTCTGGTAGGCGCCCGGGAACAGATTCAGGGTCAAGAAGACCAAAGACAGCCCAACGACGACACCGGGCAGCGCGTGTCCGGCGTACGACACCGTTTCCAGTGTTCGTGACACCGGCGTTCGGTAGCGGGCAGCTAGGACACCGACGGGGATCGCCAGTGCGACAGCTACCCCGGCACCTAGCGCGGATACCCCGATCGTAGAGATGGCCGCCGACACTAGTTCCCCAGCCTGAAGCGGGAACCTGCTCCCCTGCGCGAGCCGCATTACTAGTGAGACAGCAGGAACGCCCAGCGCCAAAATCGCGATCGTAGTGAGCCAGGCCAGCGCTGCGATGCGCTGAGCGCCGGTAAGACGCGTCCGCTCGGCTGGCCGACTCGCGCCGGAAGACACTGACCAGCGACGCCCAGCCCCACGCACCCGCCGTTCCACAAGCACAAGGGCTAGAGCGAGTGCCACTAGCACCAGGGCGAGCACCGCGGCGCTAGTGCGGTCGAAACTCGCCCGGTATGAGGTGTAGATGACACGGGTGAACGCGTCAACCCGGAAGATCGCGACCGCGCCGAAGTCGGACAGTACATACAGGCCGACCAAGAGTGCACCGGCCGCCGTCGCCGGCCAGGCCTGCGGAAACGTAGCGCTGAGGAACGCGGACAATGGGCGTCGCCCCAGGGATCGGGCGACTTCCTCAAGCCCGGCGTCGGCTGAGTGAAGAGCAGCCGCGGTTGGGATCACAACGTACGGCAAGGAGACCAGCGTCAGCACGAGCGAGGCGGCCCAGAACCCCGACATGGCCGGGAATTGGGATATCCACGCATAGGCGGCGACGTATGACGGCACAGCGAGCGGCAGCGCCATGAGCCCAAGCCAAGCGGCTGGCAAAGGGAGGTCGCACCGCGTCAGGAGCCACGCGGTGGGCACGCCGACAATGACGCAGGCGGTGACCACTACTACAACCAGCGCGACGCTGGTGGCCGCCGTCTGAAGAGTCAGTGGGCGTAGCAGAACAGCGACAGCCTGGGGGATCCCCGCGTCAATGACCCGCACTACGAGGTAGACCAGCGGCGCCACAGCCACTAGTGCGGTGACCACGCTCAGCGCGACGAGCGTTCTGCCAGCGCGCTGTCCGGTGATCAAAGCAGGCCGGTGCGCTCAAGCATGGCCAGCGTTCCAGGCAGGTCCGTCAGCTCGGCCAGCGGGACGTTTGGGCCACGCAGCGATGTCAGCGGCGGTAGCCCCTCATCCGCCGCGACTTTCGGCAGCAGCGGGTACTCATGGGTGTTCTCCACGAACCACTCTTGCGTGGGGGCCGACAGCATCCATTCGACAAGTCGCTGCGCGTCAGCGTTCTGGGCCGCGTTCTTCAGGATCGCAACGCCGGCGACATTCACCAGGGAGCCAGGGTCCTTGGGGGCCGTGAACGCGAGTTTCACGTTTATCGCGTCCGCGCCGATCTCGGCGGCCTTCTCGTACCAGTAGTAATGGTTGATCAGCCCGAGCTTGACCTGACCGGTGTCCACGGCGTTGAGAATCAACACGTTGTTCTCGTACTTCTGAACGTCGTTGGAGACGAGCCCGCTTAGCCAGGCCTCGGTCCTGGCGTCTCCCACGGTCACGCGCATCGCGGTTACGAAAGCCTGGAATGAGCCGTTGTTCGGTGCGACCGCGACCTGCCCCTTCCACTTCGCGTCGGTCAGATCGAAGACCGACTGGGGAACCTGGGCCTTGGGAACTTGCCGTGGGTCATAAGCGATGACACGTGCCCTGCCGGTCACGCCGGTCCAGGTGCCGTCGGTGGAGCGGTACGTTGGCGGCACAATCTTGGCCGACTTTGCTGGGAGCTTGGCGAGGAGCCCCGCAGCGGATACCGCGCCCAAGGCGCCAGCGTCTTGGGCGAAGAACACCGCCGCCGGAGCCTTGTCGCCTTCCTCGATGATCTGAGAGGCGAGTTCAGCGGTGTCGCCGTAGCGGATGCTCAGCGCGATCCCAGTCTCTTCGGTGAACCGCGACAGCAGGGGTCCGACCAGCGCCTCGCTTCTACCGGAGTAGACGGTCAGGCCCCCGCTCGCAGGGGACTCGGTCGGATCCGATCCGGTTGAGCAGGCGGTCAAAGCCAGGGCAGCCGCTGCGAACACGACCGCGGTTCGAGCCAGCAATGGGTGACTGGGTGAAGACATTTGAGGCCCTTCTCCGGTTGGCGGCTTAGGATTACCTTACCTTGGCTTGATGGCGCGGGTCGATGAGGTGGACACGACGAAGGCGATCGCGTAGTCGCCATCGTGGGCGAGGGACAGCGAGATGACGCCCGGTCCAAGTCTCTTGGCGGCTTCATCGGCTGAGCCGTGGAGTGCCAACCGGGGTGGGGCGCCCTCGGCGCTGATCACTTCGATGTCACGCAGGTCGATGTCGGCTATGTGGAGTCCCAGTGCCTTGATCGTCGCTTCCTTGGCGGCCCATCGCGCCGCCAGGCGTTCGGGGTTGCCAGCGCAGGTTGCCTGCTCGGCCGTTGTGAAGACCTTGTCGAGGAAGTGCTGTCCGGGGGAGTGCTGGCCGGGGGAGTGCTGGCCGGGTTCATCTATGAGCTTGGCGATTCGGGGGATGTGGACGATGTCCACTCCGGTCGCGAGTTGGGCAAGGGCGGGATCGGCATCAGGATGGGTGGTTTGATTCATCGTCTTCGGATCGTAACTAGTGCCCCGTTGATGAAGATCCCGGCACTCACGGCGACACCGAACGCCAACCACGGTGTATCAGCCAGTGGTGGGTAGGTCTGCCAATGGCTCAGGTAGATGAACAGTGAGGCGGCGGCCAGCGTGCCTATGAATGGTGCTGCCACCCGTGGAACATGCACCTGTGGCAGCCACACCAGAACCAAGAGACCACCGGTGACCACGACGCCTCGGATGGGCCGGTCGAAGAACGCCGGAACGAGGGCGACGATGAGCGCACTGGATACGAACTCGCCGATGAACCGGGACGTGGCGCTCGTCGGCGCCGCCGACACGCGCTTGGGGATAGCGGCGCCCTGCAGTCTGGCGATCACCCACCCTAGGCAAAACACCCAGAATGCCGCCCACACCGTGTACATCGATCCTGAACCTTCTGGGCCACGTGTCACCTCGCGGACTAGGACAGCGACGGTCAGCAGTGCCAGGGCGAAGGCGATAGGCCGGGCCCGCTCGAACCGGTGCAGACGCGAAACCGCCGTCAGCGCCGCCGCCAGGACAAGGCTCAGAACGAGCACCTCGATGAACCAGTACCGCCACTCAGGCGCGTCGGCCGGTCGGTCGGAGAATGTCACGCCGAATAGGCCCCAGCTGTACTCCGCCGTCAGCAGGGCAACGGTCGCCATCCACAGTGCCGCTGGGACTGCGAACCGCATCAGGCTCCGAGTTGTGCGCGTCAGTCGCTCGAAGCGATCCGCGACCGACAGGTGGAAGCGGGCGAAGTTGTAGCCAGCGATTCCGAGCATCAGGTGCGCGCCGCCGCGTATGTCGAAGACGCCAACGTGCGAGCCGGCGATGAACGCTATGGCGATCGCCCGAAGTGCGACGCTGGTTTCGATCGCGGCCCAGCGGGTGGAGGTGTCGCGGGGTCCTGGCTCGACCTGCGTGGATGGCAAGGCCACCGAGCTGGGACCTGGGATACGTTCCGACAGCTGGCGGATTGTCATCAAGTGCCAGCCGCGCGGAAGCTCGCCGAGTTGCTGCTCGAGCCTGACTGACATCGACACGTATGACAGCGAGTCCCCGCCGAGGGAGACGAACGTGTCGTCGGGACTGGCATCGCGGCGGCGGAGGGTCTGCGAGAAGGTCAGGACAAGGGAGTCGAGGCACGCCGGCGCAGCTTGCGGGACTTGAGTCGCGGTCGCGGCGGCCAGAGTTCTGACTGACACCAGGTCCGGCTTGCCGTTCGCGAGTCGGGGGAGTTCGGCAACGCAGTGCGCTGTGACCGAGCACGACGGGATACCGGCGGTCGTGGCGCATCTCACGGCGAGCTGCTCCAGGTCGTCTCGCGTGAGGTTGCCCTCGGTTGTCACCACGAGACGGGAGTCGACAGCCGTGACGACAGATTCGCGGAGTTGGGCTTCAACGCGGGTCAGATCTATGCGCAGTCCGAAGATCTTGGCTACCCGGCCAGTGCGTCCGGTGATCTCGATTAGGCCCCTGCGATTTACGCGGGCCAGGTCGCCGGTGCGCAGCTCGGTGATGTCGCGGCCTCGGGACAGATCCTCAGGCCTCTCGGCGTAGCCGAGCATGACGTTGGGCCCTGAGTAGATCAGTTCGCCAGTCTCTGGGTCGATCCGCACTGATCCACCGGGGATGGGGACCCCGACCGTCTCCGGGGCAGTCGCGGCGAGGTGAGGCGGCAGATAGGCCATCCGGGCCGTGGCTTCGGTCTGGCCGTACATGACATACAGGTCCCATGCCGCGGATTGGGCGAACCGCCGCACGCGGTCCGGGGGCATCCGACCGCCTGCCTGGGTTAGTCGGCGAAGGCTCGGCAGATCCCTGTCATGGAATCCGCTGCGTTCGAGCAGCTCGAACGTGTGGGGCACGCCCGCGATCGATGTCGCGCGTTCGCGCTTGGCCAGTGTCCAGAAACACTCATCCACGACGGACAGGTCGGTGAGGATGATCCCCGCGCCGACGCGCAGGTGACTTGTTACGACCGACAAGCCGTAGCAGTAGGCGATTGGCAGCGTGGTGATCGCTCGGTCGGACGCGTCCAGGCTCAGATACTTGGCGATGGCGTGTGCGTTGGAGTCGAGGTTCTCCGCTGACAGGCGCACAAGCTTCGGCGAACCCGTGGAGCCCGACGTGCTTAGCAGCAGCGCTAGGTCCGGGTGCAGCTCATGTGCCGATCCCTCGCAGTGGAATCGGGGTGCCCAACTGGTACCGGCCTGTTCGATAGTGACGTCGGGCCGGTAGCGCGCGAGGATCTCGGCGTCGGTCTCGGTGCCCGAGCTCATCAGGAGCACGTGGCCGCCGCGCAGAGCTGCCAGGGCCCAAGTGAGAGTGTCCAGGGTGTTGAGGCCGGGTACGGCCACCAGGCGCCGCGTCCGACCGAGGGTCGCGGCAGCATCGTCGATCCGTCGATCAAACTCGGCGTAGGTCAGCCAACGGTCGTCCGCCCACACAGCAGGGGCGTCACCAAAGCGGCTCAGATCGCAGGCCAGCCGGACGCCGGCTCTGGTATCTACGCCAGTGCTGCGCGGGCGCGGCTTGACAATCAGGCTCATCATCGGAAGGCAAGGCTAACCTAACGCCACGCGGTGGATGCCGCGTGACCCGACCGAGAGCGTCTGTGAGCTTGATGCGCCGGAGCTCTGAAGGTCGAATCGGAGAGCGTCGCGCGCGGCAGCGTGTCAAGCTGATTCCTTCGAAGAGAGTGGTTGCCGAGCGCGCGGAGGTTGTACGCGATGTCAGTCCAGCCTGGGCCCTTCGGTGGGTCGACTACGGATGGCGGCGATCCCTACACGGGCATGCTGCTCAAGATTGTGATCGTTGTCGTTGCCATTACTACGGCAGCAGCCCTTGTCTGGGGGATTGTGGTCACGATGAACTACTCCGACTATCGGGCAACTAGCGAGGCTCAGATCGCGTCGCTGCAGGAGCAGGTCGGCGGGGAGTCCAAGGAACGCGCAGAGGACGAGGCCAAGATGGCGGAGGCGCGTGAGGAGTTCGCGAGGGTCAAGAGCACTCTGAAGACCGAGAAGGTTGACCTGAAGTCTGAGGACAAGCAACTGACACAGCTGCGCGCCGACTACGACAAGGCGCAGAAGAAGGCCGCTGCGGACGAGAAGAGCCTGGAGGCCCAGGAGGCCGCGGCTCAGGCCAAGGCGAAGCTGGCGTCCCACTGCGCCGCCGTCGTGGTTGGTTCGATGGAGCACCTGTACAACCAACTGGACATCATGAGTCCAGAACCGGTTACGTTCAAGGAAGTCGCTACATACCTGAAGAAGGCATCCGTGCCCTGTCAGGGCGTAGTCAAGATCGTCGAGTAGCGGGATCGCGGGGGGTACTTGGACAGATCTCGCGCCGTGGGCAATGATCGACTCTGGCAGGTACAGCAGTCGGCGCGAGGGGCGATCCAATGACTAGAACCATCCGCAACTGGGACCGAACTCTGGCCTGGACGCCCGCTGTCGTGCACGAGCCCCGCGACGCCGAGGAGGTGTCGCAGATCGTCCAGCGAGTGGCCGCGAGGGGCGGCAGGGTCAAGGCGGTCGGGTCGTCGCTTTCCTGGTCTGACGCGGCCGACATTCCTGATGAGGTCGTGCTGGGGACCAACCTGACCGGCATCGAAGTCGACCGGGCGGCCAGACGTGCCACGATCGGCACGGGCGCGAAACTCAAGGATGTCAATGACACTCTGGGCGAGAACGGGCTCAGCTTCGAGAACTTCGGCTCGATCACGATGCAAACGGCTGGCGGCTACACCGGGACCGGCTCCCACGGCACGGGCGGCAGGACTCCAATCCTGTCGTCATTCATCGAAGCCATGGAACTCGTGGACGGTCTGGGCAACGTCCACCAGCTTGACGCGAGCCATGAGCCCGAGCTGTTCTCGGCGGCTCGCGTGCACCTGGGTGCCCTCGGCGTAGTCACCAAGATGACGTTCCGTCTCGCGGAGGCGTTCGACCTTGAGGAGCGCCTGGAGATCGTCGATTTCGACAAGGCGCTGGAGAATCTGGACGCCTACGTGGACGGCAACGATTACTGCAAGCTGTGGTGGCTGCCGTACAGCGACAACATCCAGGTCTACATGTTCAACAAGACCACTAAGCAACGCACGCCTATCACGTTGCAGGAGCGTTTCGACGCCACTGGGTTATCCGGACTCACGTTCGCCGGTCTCCTGGGGTTATCGCGCAGACGGCCGAGCATGGCGCCGTGGCTGTTGCCCGCTGTGGAGAAGCGCGCCTTCCGCGACCACACCCGAGTTGACGCCAGCGACAAGATCATCAAGTACGCCGGCACAATTCCCCGTCATCAGGAGACCGAGTACGCGATTCCACGGACGAGCGCGGCCGAGGGGATCGAGGCGATGCGCCAACTCGTGCTGACGTCCACCGGGTACAAGGTCAACTTCACTCAGGAGGTCCGCTTCGTCGCTGGCGACGACATCCCGATGAGCCCTGCCTACGGGAGGGACTCCTGCTTCCTCGGGGGCTATGTGTCCAGCCTGAAGTGGGCGCCGCGATACTTCCTCGACTTTGAGGCGCTTATGGCGAAGTACTCCGGGCGGCCGCACTGGGGCAAGAGCTTCGACCGCAAGCCAGAGGCTTTGCGTGAGCTGTACCCGAAGTACGACGAGTTCAATGCCTTGCGTGTGCGTTGTGACCCCCAAGGCGTATTCCGCAACCGCTTCCTTGACCGGGTCTTCCCGCCCGAGGGCTGAGTGAGGGCCTCAGGTGATCTGCCGGGCTTTGCGGCCGTTCCCGATAGACGCGCACGTTGCGCGAAGAAACTCCCGTTGCAACGGGCGCGTCTGTACCCAAGGAGGCGCGTTTGTCGGAAGCGTCCGCTACTGGCGGAGCGGGTTCGCTCTTGGGCGCTAGCGGCTAACTGGGGCTGCTGCTCTCAAGGCTCTTCACCTGTTCGGCGAGGTCGTCGAATGACGGGTAGGCTCCCGGCCAGATTTCGCTGGCGGCGAGGGCGAAGGCGGGTGCGGTGATCGAGTTCTCCTCGCCGGTGCTCCCGGTGGCCATCACGACCACGGTGGCGCCAGTTGCTGTATCCGTCATTGTGACGTTGGAGTAGCCCCAGACCTCGCCGCCGTGGCCGAGCCACCCTTGCCAATCCATCAAGGCGAGACCGTAACCGTATTTCATTCCCCCCGTGCCTACGTCGATGAACTGCTTCTGCTGCTCGAAGTACTCCGGCTCCAGCAGCGACCCCGTGGCCAACGCCCTGCTCCAGGCGACCAGGTCATCGACTGTGGAGATCATGTTCCCGGCGGTTGAAGGGATCCGTGGATTCTGCCTCGGGACTCGGCGGAGCTTCCCATCCTCCTGGTAGTAGTTGCCGGCCACCGCTGGCTGGGGAACCGTGTAGCCCCGCGGGATGATCGTGTGCTTCAGACCGGCGGGCTCGATCGCCTCCTTGGCGATGACTTCGGCAGCGGGCTTGCCCGTGACCTTCTCGATGATCCTGCCGAGCAGCACGAAGTTGCTGTTGTCATACACCGTCGCGGCTCCCGGCTTGTGTCCAGGCTTTCCCTTCCTGATCAAGTCGATGGTCTGCGCAACGGTCCAAGGCATCGCAGGATCGAGGTCGAACGCGCTGTTGGCTGGGCTCGGGCTTGTGTAGTCGTAGACCCCCGCCTGCATCGCCAGCAGTTGCCGGATGGTGATCTTCTTGCCGTACTTGATCCCGGTGATGTACTTCGCCAGCTTGTCGTCCAGGCTCAATTCGCCCCGCTGCGCCAACCGTAGGACTGTGATGCCAGTGAACGTCTTTGTGACGCTTCCGATCCGCCAGTTGCGGTCCCGACCGGTGTCCCCGGACTGCAGGTATATCTCCCCGCGCCCCGGCTGCGAAACCAGCACCATCCATGAGGTGGCCTTGGTGTCCTCGAACACCTTGGCAACCGTCGCTTCAACCCGCGAACGTAGGGCGTCGTCGAAGGGGGCAGTCGCCTGCGTGCCAGTCGGCGTCGGAGACAGGTCGGGGGGGCTGGACGTGCAGGCTCCCAGCAGAGCCACAACGAGAGTCAAGGCAATGAACAGCGGGATGCGCAGCGTCTTCATCCACCAAGGCTAGCTCGCGAGATCATTTGTAGCGGATCACGGCGCAGTCGCCGAGCGTCACGGTCGCGGATACCGACGTTACGGCGAAGCTCGGTCATGAAAACGTTGCAACCGGAAGAATCAGCTACGTGATCGATCCGCAGACGAAGGGCGGAGCTGTCGAAGCACTCAATCGGCGGCAGGACGAGAACGGTGGGGAGTTCTGGTCGCGGGCAGACGGAAGCATTCACGCGCCGATCGGTTTCTGCACGTTGCTTGCGATGAACGTTCTGGGGGACTTGGGCCTATCTGCCCGAGATCCGGTGGCGGCCGGGCTGGCCGAGTTCGTCTTCACGTACCAGAACGACGATGGGTCATTCCGCTACACGCCCCAGTCGACTAGGTTGCCGTGCATCACTGGGCAGGCTCTGGCTGGTCTCGGCCGGTTGGGCTTCGCGCGCGCCCCGGGGGCCTTGCGAGTTCGGGATCGGCACGCGCTTCCGGAGGATCGAGTACCCGTTCGTGCACTACAACCTCTTCTACTACGTGCTGGTGCTGTCGTACTACGAGGCGGCGTGCGCGGATGCCAGGTTCGCAGCCGCCTACCAGGGCCTGTCGGAGCACGTGGACGATCAGGGTCGGTTGATCGTGGCCAACCCGCACCGCAGCTGGCGGCAGCACGACTTCGCCCGCGCGAACGAGCCCAGTTGACATGTGGACGAGTTGTTCAGCGGGATCAGGGCCAGGGTCGAGGGGTAGCAGTCGCACCTAGGTGGGTTGTTGCGAGCGCGCTTAGCTCGGGGGGAGGGCGCGGCCGGAGCCTCCCTTGCTGCTCGCGAGCTCGCGTACGTCGACCTTGACGATCTGCTCCGTGAGCGAGGCGACGCGCGCTAGCACCCCCAACACCCGGGCGGTAGCGAATGGCGACGCGTGCTTCTTCTGCCCGAACGAGAATGTCTCGAAGCTGCGGAAGCAGGATCGCGGTGCGCAGCGGCCGGTCGTGGGATCGAGGTTGTAGGCGATGACGCAGGCCGCCAGTTGCGCCACCGCCTGCGTTCGCGCCTCCGGGGCCGATGGGGGCAGCCACGATAGCGGGTAGCGGCCGACAGCATCCAGAACGGTGACCGAGTTGTACCAATTCAGCGGCCACTTAGCCTGCTTGAAGTGGCGTCCGTGGCCGAACATGTACGGTCGTCTCGCCCCCCGTTCAAGCCAGGCGGCGAGTAGCGATCCGACGGCCGCGTCAATGGAATCATTTTGGCCGTCGCGGTGGTCCGGATCGAGCCCAAGCTCAGCCAGCGTCGGCTCCGGAATGTCGGAGAGCGCTCGCAGCGCTTCGGCGGTCACCTGGGGGCACATGTCTGCCTTGCGCCCGGGGCCGCGAAACCCGGATTCGGGGTCTGGCAGGCATGGCCAAGCCTGGCCCTGCTCGGTCGCGGTCATGTCGGAGAGCATCTGCCCGGAAGCGCGGCGCACGCGCGGATCAGATCCGAGTCCGAATCGCGCCAGGACCCCGGTGATCGCGTGCGTGTCGCACAGGAGGGACGTCCAATGGACACCCGGCAACCGGGGGGAGTCCAGTCGGGCGCAGAACCGGCCGTCATCGTCCTGGTGGGAAGCCATCGCCTCCAGCGTCGGGGCGAGGCGTGGATCGTCATCCGCGCCAAGGCCCATGTCCGCAAGCAGACTCAGCAGGTTCGGTAGGAACGCCGGCGCGTCGTGGCCGGAGATTCTGCCGGGCGCGTACCAATCGCCGATCCGGTGCAGAAGGTTCTCGGTGGCCGGATCGGCCAACGTCGCGGCGTGAGCTGCGGCGACTCTCTCGTCGGTGAGGGGCAGACCGCAAACTGCGGTGAGCGTGTGCCAGGTCGCGGCCGGCTCATCGCCGGAAAGCAACCAGGGCACGGGGTCAGCTCCGATAAGCCGCTCGCGTATTGACGCCGGGAATGGCTCAGCCATGTTGACACCGTACGCGCGCAGCCGTTCACGCCAACTTGCCGGACAGCGCCGGATGGCAGTGACGGCACCATCAGCACGCGGAGCCGGTCCGCGAAGCACGTACCAGAGCGGCCACCGCGTCGAGGCCGTGGACACTCCCGCTGGTTCTGGGGAGGAGCAGCGTTCTGACGCCGATGGCCGCCGCGCCCGAATCATCGCGGAAGCTGTCGCCGACCATCAGCGCATCTTCGGGCTCGACGTCGATGCGATCGAGAGCGAGCTCGAAGATGGCGGGCCCTGGCTTCACGATTCCGTGCTCACCGGAGATGATCTCGGCGTCGAGGAACCGCTGAATGCCGGTTCGCACGAGGACGGGGCGGATATCGATTCCCGCGTTGGAGACCAGTGCCGTTCTGATACCGAGCGCCTTCAGCTCGGTGAGCATCGGGATCGAGTCGTCGTATGCGGTCCACGCGTCGGTGATTGTCTCGTAGAGAGCTTGGACAGTTCTTGGATCAAGCTCGGGGTAGCGGTGGTCCATCAGCCGTCCGAATACCTCGCGATGCCCTTCGGCCGAGATGTCTCGCTCGTTGTCGGGATCGAACTCGCTGGCGTGGCCCCACACTCGAGCGAGGAATGCGGTGAGGCCCTCGCGCTGGGGGCCGTCCACGCTCGAACCCGACGCGGCTTCGGCCAGCGCGAGCCACCTGTCAGGGTCGCCTTGGTCAACCAAGGTCGAGTGGAGATCAAAGAGGACACCCTGGATTGGTCGCATTCCGTCGAGCCTAGTGACTTCGCGGATGCGGGGGAGCTCGCGCGACTAGGTGGCTCGCAGCGTGGCCAGTGCCCTGCTCCATGCGACTACCTGGTCGAGCATGGCTGCGAGCGACTTGGCGTGGTGGTCAGCGGGGCGAACTTGGGTTGGCGTCTCGAAGTCCGTGAAGATCGAGAACGACACCTGCGCGCGGACATCGGCCATCTGGAGCTCACCGGCAATCAGTCGGAGGTGCTCGACGGCACGGGTCCCTCCGGCGGAGCCGTAGCTGACGAAGCCGACCGCCTTGTTGTTCCACTCCGCGTAGATGTAGTCCAGAGCGTTCTTCAAGGCGCCGGACGTCGAGTGGTTGTACTCCGGAGTCACGATCACGAAGCCGTCGAACGAGCCGATCTTCTCCGCCCAGCGCTTGGTGTGATCGTGCTCGTACCGGCCCATGCCGGCGGGGTACCGCTCATCAAGCAGTGGGAGATCGAAATCGGAGATGTCGACGATCTCGAACTCGGCGTCGCTCCTGTCGGCAGCCTGCGTCAGCACCCATTCGGCGACGCTCAGCGCTTTACGGCCCGGCCGTGTGCTGCCGACCAGGATCCCGATTCTCGTCATTTGCCCTCCCGGATACTTGTCTCGTCAAGTAAATAGTACCCCTAGTGCTTGCTTTGTCAAACAAGTAATATGCATCTATGGCCCACGATGATCAGCCGCTGGATCCGGACGAGGAGAGGTTCTTCCGCGCCCTGGCCCATCTCATCAGCTCACTGCCGAAGGCGTTGGATGCGGACTTGCAGCGAGATCAACACCTGCCGCTCGTCAACTACGCATGCCTCATGCACCTGTCGGAGTCGCCCGGACGAATGTTGCGCATGAGCGATCTGGCCGCCCGCTGCGATCTTTCGGTGAGCGGCATGACGAGGGTCGTTTCGCGGCTTGAACACGCGGGGCTGGTGCGGCGGGCTCGTTGCGACCAGGATGCGCGTGGCGCCAACGCCGTGCTCACCGACGCGGGGATGGCGAGGCTGCGGGAGGCCTATCCGGCTCATCTGAAGAGCGTTCGCCGCCGAGTTGTGGACCATTTCGAGGGGCAGGATCTTTCCAGAATGGCGGAGTCGCTGGAGGCCGTGCTGGAGTCATGCGGCTCGGCGGGGAAGGCCGGGGAAGCAGAGTCGTACAAGACGCGCTAGAAGATGTACGATTGTCGCATGGCAACGATCCCCGTCAGTTCGGCCCGCGACGAACTTGCGAACGCGGTTGAAACGGCGCGCACCGAGGCCGTGTTCCTCCAGCGCTACGGGCGCCCCGTAGCGGTTCTGATCAGCCCCGAGCGCTATGAGCAGTTGCTAGAGGCGGAGGAAGACGCGCAGGACATCGCCGCATTCGACGCCGCGATGGCCGAGGAAGGTCCCAACATTCCCTGGGACCAAGTCAAGGCCGACCTGGGCTGGACGTGAGCGCGTACCGCATCGAGGTCCGTCCGGCGGCCGTTAGAGCTCTGCGCGAACTCGACCCGGCAGCGCAGCGCCGCGTTCAGGGCGCGATCGCTCTGCTGGCGAACGACCCCCGCCCGCCGGCCGCGCGTCGCCTGCAGGGCCGCCCAGGATTCCGGGTGCGTGTGGGCGACTATAGGATCATCTACACGGTCAGTGACGACGTCCTGCTGGTCGTCGTTGTGACTGTCGGCCACCGCAGCGGGGTCTACATGCGCTGACGGTCCGACAGATGTTGTGGAGTGCGCCAGCCCCACCGAACGCGTGCTTGAAGACAACCGAGCTAGTCCTCTACTTGTCGTCCACGACGTGACGCTCGTCCAAGTCCCGCAGCGTGCCCGATCTTGTGAGCGCATCGGCGACGGATGCGAACTCCGCGAGAGCCGCCTGCAGGTCTTCGACGATCTCCCGGGCGATCACATCGGGCGCGGGGAGGTTGTCGGCGTCCTCGAGGGAGGAGTCTCGCAACCAGATCAAGTCGAGGTTCGCCTTGTCCCGGCCGACGAGCTCGTCGTAGGCGAAGGGCTTGAACAGCTCAGTCTTGAGCCGCTCGCCTCGCGGCTTGCCGGGAGAGTAGCACTCGACGAAGTCATCCAGGTGCTCGCGGCGCAGTGGGCGCTGCTTCTGGGTGAAGTGCTGGTTGGTTCGGAAGTCGTAGACCCACAGTTTCTCGGTCCAGGGCTGGTGCGGCCTGGCGGGCTTCTTGTCGAAGAAGATCACGTTGGCTTTGACCCCGCCTGCGTAGAAGATCCCGGTCGGCAGGCGCAAGAGGGTATGGACATCGAACTCTGCGAGCAGCCGACGCCGGATCGTCTCGCCCGCTCCGCCTTCGAACAGAACGTTGTCGGGTACGACCACAGCCGCGCGGCCGTTGATGTCGAGGATCGTCTTGATGTGCTGGACGAAGTTGAGCTGCTTGTTCGCAGTAGTCACCCAGAAGTCGTCGCGGACGATTTCCAGATCCTCCTTTGACTGGCGTCCGTCAGCTCCGATCATCGTGATCGAGGACTTGCGTCCGAAGGGGGGATTGGCCAGCACTACTGAATACCGGGTTCCCGGGTCGGCGGTCAGCGCGTCCCTGACTTCGATCCTGCTCGGGCCGTTCGGGGTGCCGATGCCGTGAAGCAGCATGTTCATCGCCGCTAGTCGCGCTGTTCCATCCACAAGCTCGACGCCGTGGATGAAGTCGTCGCGCAGGTGTTGGCGCTGGACCGGAGTTAGGTCCTCAGCGTGCCTCGAGGCATGGGCGAAAGCCGCGAGCAAGAAGCCGCCGGTACCGGCGGCCGGATCAGCCACGGTGTCATCCGCCGTCGGCTCGACACAATCGACTATCGCCTTGATCAGAGCTCGGGGAGTGAAGTACTGACCGGCGCCGGACTTGACATCCTCGGCTCCCTTGGCGAGCAGCTCCTCGTAGGCATCACCCTTGATGTCCACGCCGGCGGCGGACCAGTTTTGCTTGTCGATCAGGTCCACGATGAGTCGCTTGAGCTTGGCGGGATCTTGGATCTTGTTCTGAGCCTTGCGGAAGATGATCCCGAGCGTTCCCGGCTCGCGTGCCAGAGTCTCGAGCATGTAGCGGTAGGTCAGCTCGAGCTGGTCGCCATCAGCGTCCAGAAGCCGCTGCCATGAGCAGTCGGGGGGAACAATGCGCTCAGGTTTCAACGGCCGGGTCTCGCGCTCGTGCGCCATCTTCAGGAACAGTAGGTATGTGAGCTGCTCGGTGTAGTCGATAGTCGAGACGCCATCGTCGCGCAGGACGTTGCAGTACGTCCACAGCTTGTCGACCAGGGCTCGGGCGTTGCTCACGGCGCCATACTGCCGCATGGGTCCGGCAGTGCCGGTGCAGCGCGCGGGTCGTCGAACGTGTCAGAGGGGCCGGAGGGTCGTGGGAACGGCGAACCGGAGCTGCCGTGGAGGGGTGTCCTCGCAGTCGCGCTACGGATACGGTCTCATCCCGCTGGTCGTGATCTTCCAGATCCCTGGGCGGCGTTTGCTGGTCGCAGCGCAGATGGCGCGGAGGTTCGTCTCAACCAACGCCGTGAGTTCGGTGGCTGTCGCCTTGCCGGGCAGGAGGAACATGTGTATCCCAGCTTCGCGGTATGCGGCGATCTCTTGGGGACGCTCATGGATCTTGTGGTCGCGGCTGATCGCTGCCCAGCCCTCCTCGCCAACTCTCGCGAGCCAGTCGGCGTCAGCGCGACCGTTGGACTCATCCCGGGATCCGAACAGCTCGGCCGGCGTGTGAACGACGTAGCCAAGATCGATGAGTCGCCGCCGCAGAGATTTCGTGACGACGTTCTCGTCCAGGTAGAACTCAGGTGGCGCGGCCCAGGAGGACGCGCGTGGCGGTCCGGACGTCGTCAATGCTTACCCCCAGTTCCTCCGCGACAACTTCGGGCTTGTCTCCGGCTTCGATCATTCCGGCGGCGTCAGCAACGCGAACCTGGGATCCGGCGAAGATAGGCTGGCCGAAGGCCCGGTAGGGGTCGATCAGGACCTTCGACGGTTCACAGCTGCGCAGGCGCAACGTCTCCGGGAGGCCATCGTTCGCCCATCCCACGTAGGTCATGTAGTCAGCGACGATCGCGCGCATGACGTACTGGCCTGTCCCGCCGGCAATCAAGCCTTCACCCTCGCGGGTCCGGGCGAAGTCCCACAGGACATCCACTCCATCAGTCGCCAGTTCGCGGGAAACCAGCACGTACTCGCGCCCGAAATCCTTGCTGAGGCGCTCCAAAGCGGGACGAATACGGTGAGTGCGCACGCCCGCGTCTCTCAAGGCGGCCAGTACCCATGCCTCCGACAGCGTGATCAGACTCGCGCGCGCTTGCGTACTGTTGTCCGGATTCACGGTGTGCAGCAGCGGCGCGCTCAGCCCGTCGCCAACGGCCCACCGGCGGAACGTCTGGCGAGGTATGCCCAGGAAGCGGGATGCGTCGGCGAGATCCAACAGTCCGGCGGAAAATCTGATGTCATCGTTCACGACTCCTCCAACCTAGTCTGACCCCGTGGGCGGTCACCTTTGCGCAGATTAGCAGCGGGTAGCGACTCAGTGCCCCGCGATGGAGATTGGGGACAACGGCGCACGGCCGTCTGGCCTGTGGATCTTGGGCCGATCGTCTGCCGCCCCCTGCGGCATCTCGCGAAAGCGCTGGTGGTCCAGTCGCTGGATCCGACGCGGAGAGGAATCGAGCCCGGGTGTCCGGAAGCGGAGGTCGTCAGCCAGCGCGGCCCGGCTGGCGGGGAAGATGCACGGCGGATCCTCATGGACCCGACTCCCGCTCGCCCTCGCGAACATTAGCGTCGGACTCTGGAGCCAGTTTCACTCGGCCTTCCTGTAGGGCGGTAGCGAACCCGGCGAGATCGGGGAAGAGGCGCGATTCGTTGATCAGGTATCCCGACTCCAGGGTTTGGCGGGTCTTTTGTTTGATCCGAGGGGGTATGAGGATCGCGAGAAAGGGGAGCTTCAGGGGTCTGCCCCGGTCGCGATCACCAAGAGAGAGCGCCCGTGTCAACTTCTTGTCTCCCGGAGGGGCCTGTCCGACGCCGATGTAGATGTCGTCCACTCCAGTGACAGTGGGGCTGTCTGGCACCGCGCTGGCCAAGAACGTTGCCTCCTGGGCACGCATCCGGTCGTCTGGGAAGGTGGGCTCCACGAGGAAGGCCTGTCGCTTCGTGGCCGACGTCTCCAACGCCTGTGAGTAGTGCCAGGCTTGCGGGTTGGCCAAGCTCCCCCAGGCGGAGGGCGCGCCGTGGTCGGCGGTTCGGAGAACCTGCGCTGCAGTCACGTCGAATGCCAAGACGGCGCCGGACTGCTGTGGTTCGCCTGCTGCAGTTGTCTTGCACGCGAACCACAACGCACGAAGTGGGTTGGTCGTGACATCGAGGAGCCGCGTGGGTGCACCGTGATGCTGCAGTGAGGCCAGGACAGCCTGATCCGAATCCAGCCCGCCGCGATGCGCCCCGATTCCCCAGGATCGTGCCCGCGAGACGAGAGCACCCTCCAATCTGCGGAGTTCATCTTCCGATGGAGGCGCGTGTTTCAGCCCAGCGATGTGGCGCGTCAGCGAAGTGCGGGAGTGCCAATTCGCGTCGCGAACACCACGCCAGACGTAGCGCCGACCCAATTCGAAGCCGCCGACCCGGCCGAGGGCAAACAGTGCTTCATCGACACTCCACACGCGGTGACCCCAGCCCGACTTGAGCCAATGGATCACAGTGTGCCCGTCGACGAATCGGCGAGGGATCCAGAGAAGGCGGACGAGAGGAGCGACTTGCGCAGCGATGCCGATCGAACCATTACTGACCGGAGCGAATCTTCGCCGACGGCGAGGCGGGAGAGATGGTCTTCGAGGATGGCGACGATGCGGCGCTGCTCGGCCAGAGGGGGAAACGTGATGACGGTCTCAAGGAGCTTCCGGGTCGCGACGCTCGCTTGGTTCACATGATTCGAGCAGATGCGCTGGAAGTACCCCTGGCCCCACAGCGAGTGGAGCTGCAGGGCGAGGAATCGTGCGTCGATCACGTCATCTTGAACACGCAGGCGCGTCATGTGGTTCGAGAACGCGAGCGGTTCGGGGACCGAAACGTATGCAGTCTTCCCCACAAGCGGAGGACTGTTCGTGTTGTTGAACAGAACGTCGCCCGCGACAACTCGCCGAGCTGAATCGTCATCGACGTACTTGACATCATCGAGTGTTAGCGAGCCTTCGCGGGAGATGTTCATCGGTCGCAAGTGCGCAACCCCGCCTCCCTGGCGATGATGCTTGCCGCATGCGAAACCGGGCTGCGCTTCGATGTGCAGCTCTCGAAGAGACGCCCTTGACCAGTCCGTCGGCAGCTCAGTCACGCCGTCAGCTCCTCGTTGAGGCTCGCCAGCAGGTCCCCGGCTCCGGTTCCGAGATCACGGCTCACGCCGTCGATTCCTCCCCGTTCGGTGAAGGGGGCTGCGTCGAGGTCGTCCACCGTGACGCCAGCCGATTGGGCTATGACCTCGGCGATGCGATCAAGCCACCAGAGCTCGATGCTGTTGAACCTGACGCCCGCCTGCTCCTGCTGTGCCAGCCAGTTGGCGTAGCGCTCGTGCACGGATTCTGCGTAGGGAATCAGCACGCCGTCATACCCGACGGTGTACCGGACGAGTGCGACCAGGTCTGTAGCCGTGTGCCTGTCGCTGTGCCTGACCTTGCCGACGTCGAGTGCCTCGTAGGCGTTCCAGATCAGGTCAACGGTCCACCCCCGGGGTGGGCGTTGGATGCGCTCGGCCAGTTCGGCCAGTTCCCGGTAGCCGACTCGCGGGTGCGCGCGTTGGGCGAACAACACCTGGATGGCAGAGATCTCGTCCCTGTTCTCATCCAGGTACTCCCGCCAGGAGGTAACGATCCTGCGGGCCCGCTCGACATTCACAACGCCACTGGCGTCGAGGAGGGTGTCGCGGCTGACCTCATCGATGATCAGTTCGTGAGCTTGGCGGATCTCCAGAATCCGTTGCCGCAGCGGGACATTTGCGGCGATCGGTTCGACTGCCCGCTCGATCAGTCCGGCGATCGCCGCTGTTGCGTCACGTTCACCGTTCGGGCCGACAGGTGCAGATGCGATCGCTTCGGCTTGCCGATCGGGATCCACTGCGGCAACCAAGCCACCACACAAAGACGAGATCGGCTGACCGGCCAGATCGTCCAGTTCGGCCCTCTCGCCGGGTGTCAGCTGTCGTTCGAGGCGCGCCAGCCTGGATGCGAGAGTCGCCACTTCGTCGGCCGTAATCGTCAGGTTGGACGCCCTCTCAAGCAGCTTGTGCAGCGAGATCGAACGGTCGCGCTGCAATGGGGCCGCGTCGACATACGGGTGCTCGGTTACACCTATCGCGTCGACGATCACGAAGCGGGTCTTGTCGTCGGCGTCGGGCGTGACTGACTTGAACGTGGCAGAGTCGATCGTGCGCGCACCTCGGCCCTTCATCTGCTCGAAGTACGTAGCGGAGCGCACGTCGCGCATGAAGAACACGCATTCCAGCGGCTTGACGTCAGTGCCGGTGGCGATCATGTCCACCGTCACCGCGATGCGCAGCGTGGGTGACGTCCGGAAGGTGGCGAGCAGCTTTCTTGGGTCGCGGGCCGAGTAGGTGATCTTGGCTGCGAAGTCGTTGCCCTGTCCGAACACCTCTCGGACCGTTGTCAGGATCTCCTCCGCGTGGTTGTCGTCCTTGGCGAAGATCAGGGTCTTTGGGACAGCGCGGCGGCCGGGGAAGATCTCCGTGAACAGTCGGTCCCGGAACGTCTCCAGTACCAGCCGGATCTGTCCTCTGCTGGTGACCGCGCGGTCCAGATCGGGGGAGGTGTAGAGGACATCGTCGTCGAGGGCTTGGTAGCGCTCCCGGCGAGTGCGCCGGTCCCTCATCGGCACGACGGTTCCGGCTTCGACGGTCGAGCCCTGTTCCGTTATCTGCGTGCTGATGCGGTACACATCGAAGTCGACATTCACGCCGTCAGCCACCGACTGGGCGTACGAGTACTCGGACACGAGGTTCTGTTGGAAGAACCCGAAAGTCTGCTTCACCGGCGTCGCGGTCAGTCCGATGATGTGCGCGTCGAAATACTCAAGCACTCCGCGCCAAACACCGTAGATCGAGCGGTGGCACTCATCCACGACTATGAGATCGAAGGCCTCAGGTGGGAGTTCGGGGAAGTATTCGACATCTACCGGAGCGGCGGGGGAGGCGGCCGAGTCGAACGCGGGGTCGTCTTCGTCCGGGATCGGCTGTCCGCGCAGGGCCGCGTACACGCGCTGGATCGTTGAGATCACCACACTCGATGAACCGACCATCCCGGCCGCCGTGAGCTTGTCCACGTTGTACAGCTCGGTGAACTTCCGGCCGTCATCCGGTGTCGTGTAATCGCGGAACTCCCGCAGCGTCTGATCGGCGAGATTGTTCCGGTCGACCAGGAACAGGATGCGCTGAATACCGGCGAACTTGATGAGCCGGTAGGACTCGGTCACGGCCGTGTAGGTCTTGCCGGCCCCCGTTGCCATTTGCACCAGCGACCTGCTGAACCGTTGCCCGGCCAGTGAGTCCTCGATGCCCGCGATCGCCTCGACCTGGGCCGGGCGCATCCCTTCCTCGATCAACGGCGGCAGGTGCTGGACCCGGGCGCGCCAGGTCGGCGCATCCGGGTGGGCTTCGGAGTCCCGGATGATTCGCGCCAGCGCTTCTGGTTGCGGGAAGGAGAAGATCCGCCGAGCTCGCGGCGTGGGATCAAAGCCATTGGTGAAATGCACTTCGGAACCGCTCGCCTCGAACACGAACGGCAGCCGCCCGTCCCGCAGTATGGCGCGCTGCTTGTGGGCCCCGGACAGACCGGTGGCATACATCGCGGACTGCCACTCCACGCCGGACAAGGGGGTGCCCTCCGGTTTCGCCTCGATGGCGCCCACAACCTCGCGATCCACGTACAGCAAGTAGTCAGCCCGCCCATGGCCAGGCGCCATGATCACTTCGCGGACCGCGTTTCCCTGATGGCCGAAAAGGTCGATCTGCGCACGGTCGCAGACGTGCCAACCGGCCGCCCGCAGCTGTGCGTCAATTAGCCGACGCGCCTGGACCTCGGCGGGGACATCGGAATCGCGCGACACGCGTTCGATCATATGGGCCGCAGAGGGAATCCTCAGAGAATGCACCGGCGGGCGTAGGGTTCCGCCGCCGCGCTGACCGCGCGACGTCGGCGCACCGGGTGTTGAATGCTGTCGTGTCTCCGCGCGTCCCGAAGTACCAAGAGCTGCTGTGGCCCGTCGTCGAAGCTCTGCGCGCCCTTGGTGGCTCCGGGTCTATTTCCGAGATCGACACCCAGGTAGCCGCCCAGCAGGGATTCAGCGAGGAACTGCAGTCTGTCTCACACCTCGACGGTCCCAACAGCGAGGTTGGCTACCGCTCGGCTTGGGCGCGTAGCTACCTCAAGAAGATGGGGCTGGCGACAAACACTGGCAGGGGCGTATGGGCGCTCACCCCACGTGGGCGAAACGTGACCGCTGACGAGATCGAACCTCTGCGCCGGGAGTGCCTCAAGGATCTTCGGGAGGCGAGGGCGGCGGTCGCCGAGGAGGCAGGCCCCGATGAGGGTAGCAGCGACGTAGACGTCGCCTGGCAAGACGATCTTCTGAAGGCTGTGCTTGACCTGGATCCCACAGCGTTCGAACGGCTGTGTCAGCGACTCCTGAGGGAGGCCGGGTTCAGTCGCACCCAAGTGACGGGGAAGACCGGCGACGGTGGCATCGACGGTCTTGGCGTCTACCGCGTGTCGCTCGTGTCATTTCAGGTGTTCTTTCAAGCGAAGCGTTGGCGCAACAGCGTCGGCGCAAAGGAAGTCCGAGACTTCCGGGGTGCCATGGCGGGACGCGGCGAGAAGGGTCTGCTCATCACGACGAGCACGTTCACGGCAGACGCGAAGGCAGAAGCGAGCCGCGACGGGGCTCCACCCGTCGACCTAGTCGACGGCACGACGCTGTGTGATCTCCTCGTCGAGCACCGGATCGGCGTGACCGTCCAGGAACGGATGGTGCGGGACATCGCCGTCGACGTCGAGGCCTTGGGCAGCATCTGACCGAGCGCTGCATCTTGGCGACCGCATCTGCAGACCCGTTGTTCGTGGCGCGACCGAGGGGCCCGAGCCGTCGCCTCGTGATCTTGTGGCGCTCCCGGCCACTACAGATACGCGAAGCGGCCACATGGAGCCTGTTGCGGACTTGTCGCCTGCCATGAGCATGGGACCACCGTGAGCGGGTGTCTGCCAGGGTCATGGGACCACCTGGGTTGCCAGTCATGGGACCACCCGGCGCGCGGAGTTGAGGGGTCCCTCGGTCGGCTCGTTGAATCGCCACGTCGGGTCAGACGTGGACGTCAGCGTCTGTGGGATTCAGGGACGTCAGCGTGGGTGAGGTTCGGGAGGGGCTTTGGGCCTGGTCGCAGGACTTGGGGCTGCGCAGGAGTGATGTTGCTGTACTCGGGCATGGGCCTTACGTGGCACGAGACCCGGTTCATTCTTTGTCCACAGGTGCTGGTTTGTCGTTTGTTGTCCACAGCCTGCGTGGTGTGCCGTTGATTGTCGGACCCTTGTGGGAACATGTGTGCGAGTACAGGTTTCCTCTACGAAGCGGGGAGGGGGTGGG
>JAUYJT010000044.1 GCA_030700225.1 Candidatus Nanopelagicales bacterium
TCTTGGTCGACTTCCGAACATAGAGCCACGCCCCGTGTGCGCCTTACCCACCGGTCACCGTGTCGCCAGATCCGTTGCCCCGCACCGGTTCGGCACTCTCAGCGCCGAAACTCACCCACATTCATGCCGGGAGAGCCCGAATTCCGGGCCGGTAGACGGTATGGGGAAGGGCTGGGACCTCGCTCGCAAAGGTCGTGGGTTGTCGAGCAGGCTTGGTCTGGTTCGACAGAGCCGCGTCTGGTTCGACCGAGCCACATTTGTGAGGAGGTCCCAGTGGTTATTGAGCGTACGTGTGTTGGTCTGGACGTGCATGCCAGGTCTGTGGTCGCGGCGGCGATCGAAACGGATACAGGTGAGTTACATCGGCGGCGGATGGGTTCGGACAGCAAGGAGGTCCTGGCCTGGATCGGGCGCTTGCCCGGCCCGGTCCGGGTTGTGTATGAGGCTGGTCCAACAGGTTTTGGCCTCGCGCGGTTCCTGACCGCCAACGGGGTGGAGTGTGTGGTGGCGGCGCCGTCGAAGCTGCAGCGCCCGGCCGGTGATCGGGTCAAGACCGATTCCCGTGACGCGTTGCATTTGGCGCAGCTGCTCAGGTTGGGGCAGATCGCGGAGGTGACTATTCCGTCGCGGACGCAAGAGGCTGCCAGGGATCTTGTGCGGGCACGGGAGGATTGCCGCGGCGACCTGATGTCGGCGCGGCACCGGGTGTCGAAACTGCTGCTGCGCCACGGGATCGTTTACGACGGCAGCCCGACATGGAACCAGCCGCACAACCGGTGGCTGAGTCGGCAGCGGTTCGAGATCCCCGGGTCGCAGTTGGCGTTCGAGTCCGCGTACGAGGCGGTGGTGCTGACGTTGCAGCGGCGCGAACGTCTCGATGAGCAGATCGCGGCGATGGCGGCGGACAGCGAATTCACCGATGTGGTGCGGCGGCTGAACTGTCTGCGGGGGGTGTCGACGCTGACCGGTTTCGGGCTGGCGGTGGAGGTTGGGGACTGGCACAGGTTCACCGGCTCCACGATCGGGTCATTCTTGGGGCTGGTGCCAACGGAGTACTCCTCGGGAAGTTCTCGGTCGCAGGGGTCGATCACCAAGACCGGGAACAGTCACGCTCGCCGGCTGCTGGTGGAGGCGGCTTGGCACCACCGCCGCCCGTACCGGCCCAGTATCGCTCTGCGGGCACGCTGGGAGCTGGCCCCTGTGCAAGCCCGTGCCCGTGGCCATGAAGGAAACTGGCGGCTGCATAAACGCTGGATGCGGTTCGTCGAACGCAAGAAACGTCCCACCATCGCTACTGTCGCGATCGCCCGCGAACTGGCGGGCTGGTGCTGGTCGCTGGCGGTCCTGGAATAGTTGCCAGGCGCGACAGCCACAAACCACCCGTTGAGTTCCCGCCCGGGTCGCAGCGCGTGGAACGGACCCGCGATGTCGTTATGAGCAGCTCCCTTCACGGCAGCCACGCTCGATTGGTAGACCAGCGGCTCGTTCCAGCCGAACAGCCCGTCCTGCGGTAACCAACCCGCGCATATCAGTCTGACCGCGCGTCGCAAAGACACGCTGGCCCACAGCGCGGAACCCAACGGGCCCAAAGATGAGGGCCGTGTCCTAGCTGGTTGCTGGGACACGGCCCTCGCGCGCCGACTTGACAACCCCCACCTACATATCAACGACGATAACGGGTAGATCCCGAAGCGCGGTGTGCCAGGGCTGGGCGGGACCAGCGACATGTCGAGGCCGCGCGCCCGCGAAATCCGAAGAGCCGGCATGCCTGACATACGGCCGCGTACGCGCTCCTTCCACAGGCGCCGATGATCGCGACTTTTCCCCAGGCGCTCGCCAGCTCGCCGCGAAGGCGTCTCCGGAGCGCAGAGTTGTGCCACGTCCAGATGAATCTGGAGACAAGCTAGGGGGTGCGATGCGCAACGTAGTGCTGTTGAGCAGGCAAGAGTTGATCCGCGAACAAGTCGCCGAGATGGCGGCCGCAGTCGACGTCTCACTCATCGTCGCTGAGACTTTCGAGGACGCGTGCGCCCATCCTGGTTCACTAACTCTCATAGACGCGGGGGTGCTTGATGAGCATGGCTGCGTCCTGCTCGATGCCCACACGGCCAGGGACCTTGTCCTTCTCTCCAATGGCACGGACCCAGGAGTGTGGGAGGCCGCCGTCCGGATCGGCGCGGATCGCGTGGTACTCCTGCCCGATGGCTGGTCATGGCTTCGAGGCAAGCTAGCCAGCCTGGCGGACCCAGGTGGTCCGTCCGGACGCACGGTCTGTGTTGTAGGCGCTCGCGGGGGTTGCGGCGCCACCACGATCGCCGCCGCGATCGCCCGAGCCGCGGCTGACCGCGGGACAACAACCCTGCTCGTAGACGGCGACCCAGCGGGCTCCGGCCTGGACCTAGCCCTCGGACTGGAGGAGACCGAGGGCCTGAGGTGGCCGGACCTGAGCGCGGCTCGAGGCCAGCTCCCCGCCTCGGCGCTGAGCGAACGACTTCCCACGTCCGAGCGGATCGCCATACTCTCCCAGAGATCTGGCGCCGCTAGCGCCTCTTCCTCCTGGTTGCCTGCGCTCTCCGCTTTGCGTCGCTCCTATGACGTGACCATCGTGGACTTGCCCAGGTACCGCCTTGACTGGGCCGCCGTGCCGGCCGAGTCCGCCGTCATCCTCGTTACGACATTGGAGCTGACGGCCGTGGCCACCGCCCGCGCCCTGCTGGACGGGCCGCTAGAGGCCTTTCCATGCGTGACGGCCGTGCGCGTCGGCAGCGGGCCCCTGTCGCTCAGCGCCGTCGGCAAGGCCCTGGCCCCAGCTGACTTGGTCAGCATCCCCCGGAGTCGAGCCGTGATGGGAGCCGCCGATTTTGGAGACCTACTCACCTCAGTCACGTCCGGCGGCATAGGCAAGGCCGCCGAGCATCTGCTTGCGACAGCCTGGCCTCTCTCGGCCGCCGCCTAGTGCGCCCGTGGCAGCACAGACCCGCCTGCGGCCGGTTCGCCCGCTCGCCGACAACGCAGCCCCGACACCCTCGACCGACCCGACCACGCTCGCCAAGAGCGTGCGCGAGTGGCTCGCGGAGCGCGACCTGGATCCGATCGCGGCGAATGTTGGACGAGCGCTGCGCGGGGTCGGGCTCGTCGCGGACCCAGGTCTTGCCCAATCCCTTGTCGCGCGAATCACGGCCGAACTGTGCGGCGCCGGACCACTGCAGTCGTTGCTCGAACGCCCAGGCGTCACGGATGTGCTGGTCAACGGCTCCGCCGGGGTGTGGGTGGACGACGGGTCGGGGCTGCACAGGAGCCAGGTCAGGATGGGGGATGAGGGGCAGATCCGGGCATTGGCACAGCGCCTGGCGGCACTGGCTGGCCGTCGGCTGGATGACTCGTCTCCGTTCGTGGACGCCAGGCTGCCGGATGGGGTAAGACTCCACGCCGCTCTGGCGCCCCTGGCCCATCCTGGAACTCTGATTTCCCTCAGGGTCGGAGCGGCAGCTGGCCTGACGCTGGACGATCTCCTAGATCGCCGCTCCATCTCAGCTGCTGGATTGCCGTGGCTGAAGGCGATGGTGGCGGCCCGACTCGCCTTCCTCGTCACGGGCGGGACCGGCTCGGGCAAGACCACAGTCCTGCAAGCGCTCTTGGAAGTCGTGCCGATGACCGAACGGATCGTAGTTGTCGAAGAATCCTCCGAGCTACGACCATCTCACCCACACTGCGTGTCCTTGGAGGGCCGTGTCGCTAACGCCGAAGCGGCGGGCCGAGTCAACCTGACCGATCTGGTCCGTCAGGCAATGCGCATGCGCCCTGACCGAATCGTTCTCGGGGAGGCCAGGGGCGCGGAGGTCACCGATCTGTTGGCTGCCATGAACACCGGCCACGAGGGCTGCAGCGGCACGGTCCACGCGAATGAGGTCTACGCGGTGCCGCCCCGGCTCGAAGCCCTAGCCCTCACCGCCGGTCTGGGCCGGGCAGCGGTTCACAGCCAGATCGCCGCTGGGCTGGATGCTGTGTTGCACGTCGTGCGCGAGCCCGACGGGTCGCGGCGGATCCAGACGATAGGTGGCGTTGAGATGAAGCCGGATGGAATCGCTGCCGTGAGGCGCATCGTGTCCTTCACAGAACGCAATCCGGTTGTCCACGCACCGTCCCACCCAGTCATCCAAAGAATGCTCGCCGCCATGGGACGAACAGACGGAACCTCGCTGCGAGCCGATCTGCGAGCTGTAGTCGGAGCGTCCTGATGCCCAGGGAACTGCTCGCGCCCGCTCTCCTCGTCGCAGCCGCCTTCACGGCGCCCGCTCTCGTGCCGCAACGCAGCTCGCTTCGATGGACGGCGTCGGCCGCGTCGCGGGTTGCCGGAGCTATCGACGCGGCTCTGGGACGCCTCGCCTCCCGGCGCCGCAGCCGGGAACTGCAAGACGAGGCGTTGCGCTGGGCCATGGCACTGGCCGCCGAACTGCGCGCGGGCACTGAGGCGGCTACCGCACTGGCGTCCGTCGACCGCGTACAGCCGCTCGCCCATCGCGCCGCGCGCGCTGCCACGACCGGCGGCGACATTCCGGCCGGCCTTCGGACCGATGCCTTACGCGCGGGCGTTCCGCTGCTGAACACGGTGGCGGCCTGCTGGCAGGTAGGCCAAAGCAGCGGAGCCGGACTGGCGGACGCCGTGGAGAACCTGTCGGACGGCTACCGGCGGACCCTCGCGATAGAGCGATCGATAGATGCCGAATTGGCCGCGCCGCGCGCGACAGCCCGCCTGATGGCCATACTGCCTCTGATCGGTGTCGGCCTGGCCACCATGCTCGGGGCGAATCCCGTCGCCTGGCTCATGACAACGCCACTGGGGTTACTGACTCTCGCCGCCGGACTGTCGTTGAACCTGCTTGGAGCCGGTTGGACCAGACACCTGGCTCGCCAGATGGAACCCGGAAAGTGAAGTGGATCTGGCTAGCGGCGCTAGCTCTAGTCCTGTGGCGCTCACCGTCTCTCCGGCTGACGAGGCGAATACCGCATCGTGTCAGGACCGGTGAAGCCGTAAGCCCGCCACGGGGACGGCTCACGATCGGAAGCGCCTCCACCTGGGTGGCCCTCCTGGCCGCTGCGGCGTGCCTCGCCGTGCTCGGGTGGCCCCTCGGGGCTCTGGTGGCGTCGCTCGTTGGACTCGCCATTCGTCTTGGGATCCCCCGACTTAGCACCCGCGAGCAGCAGCGCACCCGCCTCGAGCTTGCCCGGGGGTTGCCGCCGGGAATCGACCTGCTGGCGGCGGCACTCCGCGCGGGCATGACTGACGCGGCAGCACTGGATGTGGTCCGCTCCGCCTCAGATGGACCGATCTCCAACCACCTGGGCCTCGTCGCGCGGGCCCTGCGACTCGGAGCTGATCCGCGCGACGCGTGGGCGTCCGCGATCGCCGAGCCAATCCTGGCGCCACTCGCGGAGGGCATGATCCGCTCGGCGCGCACGGGGGCAGCTGTGGGGCCAATCCTGGACCGCATCGCTGAGGACTCCCGAGCGCGCTACTTCGACGAAGCCCAGACAACGGCGAGGTCGATATCCGTTCGCGCGGTACTGCCCCTCGGGCTGTGCTACCTGCCGTCCTTCATGCTGCTGTCGGTCGTTCCTGTCGTGGCGGCGTACGTGTCTGGCCTGAAGTGGTGACTATCAACAGCCCTTCCGAAGCGTCCTGTGTCCCCAGGAGCGAAATCGCCCGACCCGCTAGTCGGATTCGCTCGCAGGCTTGTTCAAGCGACCGATCCTGGTCGCACTATCCGGTCTTGTACCGGGATTGGGGGACAAATGAGCGGAGTCATCGCAAGAATCAGGCAAGAGGAGACGGGCCTGTCGACCGCCGAGTACGCCGTTGGAACTGTGGCTGTGGCAGGCCTTGGCGGCCTGCTGCTGAAGCTGTTGACGTCCGACTGGTTCCTTGAGTTACTGCGCCGGATCATCGAATGGGCTTTCCATTCGCTCTTCGCCTGACGATGGGCAAGTCTGGGCCCTCGCGTCGGAGGACGTCGGCTCGGGTGGGGTGGCTGATGCCCCACCCGAGCGCCCAGGAGGCACCCCGCGGAGCCAAACATCGCCGGGCGGAATCGGAATCCGGGATGGTCACGCTTGAAACAGCGCTGGCAACGCCGCTGATCGTGATCTTGACTCTGGGCCTGGCCTGGACCGTGGCCCTGGGTGCGGCGCAAGCGCGGGCAGACGGCGCGGCGCGAGACGCGGCACTCCTGGTTGCCCGCGGCGCGACGGATGAGGCTGCGGCGACCGAAGCGAGACAGATCCTGGGGCCAGTATCAGTCGAGGTCAGGCGCTCCCAGGAACAAGTTTCGGTCAGGGTCTCGCGACGGTTCTCAGGACCAGGACCGGTTCTTTCGAAGCTCGACTACACAGTGCGCGCCGAAGCGGTCGCCGTCATGGAGCGTTCGTGACGCCAAACACGCAGCGGTTCAGTCGGGCGAGGGCGGGTCGGGGCGACAGTGGCGCGATCGTCGGGCTGCTGGCAATCGCGGTCGCCTTGAGCGTGGCCGTTGCCCTCGGCGCGTTGACGATCACGGGTCTGATGCAAGCACGCACCAGAGCCGCGAACGCGGCCGACCTGGCAGCGCTCGCGGTAGGAGAGCATCTGTTCGACTCGGCCGATCCGTGCGACGCGGGCTCGGCGATCGCGCGCGCGAACGGCGCCGAGCTGCGAACATGCGAACTCGAAGGCGCCGCCGTGGCGATCTCTGTGACAGTCCCGATCCCCGGCTGGATCGCGCGGGTCTCTCGCGACTCGACGATCCGCGCAGACGCTCGAGCCGAAGTCGTTGTTGATCCCGAGGCCAGGTCGCCAACCTGACAGTGCCCAGAGGCGGCAGCGCAGGTCACGCCACCGGAACGGGGGCATCAGGTGGAAGTGGGGCGCACCCCGGTCAACGACCCATCAAGGAACCCGCAACACCCACCACGGCACACTGGCCCCCTGCCTGACCGCCCCGGCAGGAAGGGATCCGTGGACCGGACCGCCGTCCGGGGCCTGCATCAACGCGAACTCGATCACGCTCAGAAGCTGGCGGACCTCGGACACGACGTCGTGTTCTTGCCGCGCCACCCCTCGGCACGCACACCGGACGTGTTGATCAATGGCGAAAGCTGGGAGTTGAAGGGCCCCCGCACGGGACTTTCGTCGGGACTGGTCGATGCAATCCGACGAGCCAAAGGGCAATCGAAGTCTGTCCATGTCGATTTGACGCGCTCAACGTTGACCCGCAACCAAGTCGAGGATGCGCTGGCAACCATCGAGCGGCGGTATCGTCGCCACTTCCGGCGTATCGTGGTCATAGAGATCGACGAAACCGGAGTCGACCTGACCTGGGAGGGGGCGTGATCACGTTGAATGAGGCTGAGTACGTTCTCGCGGACCTGGGTAGTCCTTTGACTCTTGACCAGTTCGCTGCTGAAGTCTCCCGGCTCTTGGCGACAGACTTGCAGCCATATGAGCGGAATGGGTACCGCTGGTTCAGCGGACTGCTGGGGCCCGACATGCTTCTGGACGTAGAAGCCGACGACATGGGGTTGGAGTCTGATCCCTTCCCCCTGGGCGTGGCAACGATGAGCGTCGGCGACAAGTATCTCCTCGACGAGGATCGTCAGATGCAGAAGGAGGCGGCTCGTTCAGTGTTCGACAAGCTGTCGGAGTCCACGGATTGGCGACTCGCGCTGGTGGACGAGGATGGCCTGTACGCGCTTCAGCGCCCGGCACTCCAGTCCGCCTAGCACTACCGCCTGACCTAGACACCGTTCACTTCAACCGGCCACGGAAGTAAGGGGTCGGCAAGCGCTCTGGCCTGGAACACGGCAGACTGGGCCACCTGAGCGGCACACTTACGAGGAGGTCCGCGTGGAGTTTGGCATCGAGACGCGAGATGTTGGCGACCAGACAATCGTGGCGGTGACCGGTGAACTCGACGTCTACACGGCTCCGGACTTCGAGGCGTGCCTGGAGGAGCTGGTCAAGGCAGGAAAGACCAAGCTAGTGATCGACTTGACCGGGGTGAACTTCCTGGACTCGACCGGCCTGGGCGTCATGGTCAAAGCCCTGAAGTGGGTACGCGAAGCTGGCGGGAGGCTGCGCGTGGTCGCGGACGAGGAGCGGATCGCGAGAGTCTTCCGGATCACGGGACTCGACGACGTCCTGGCGCTTTCGCCAGCCCTCGACCAAGCATTGGGGACCTAGCGATGCCCATCGCGACACTCTCGATTCCGGCCCTGCCTGAGCAGGCCATGACAGCGCGCATGGTCGTTGGAGCAGCGGCCCGCCGGGCAGGGATGGACCCTGAGACAGTCGACGACATCCGACTGGCGGTGACTGAGGCGGTCGCGCGGGCCATGCTGCGCTCTCGCCCTGGGGAGCGTGTCCGGATCTCGGTCCGCGATGATCTGGACCAGTTCCGAGTCGACGTCAGCGACACCACGGCTGAGGATGTCGTCGCTGACGACGAGTCGGAGCTATCCGTGTCCTTGATCCAGGCCTTGTCTCCGCGCGTTGTCGTCACCGAGAACGAATGGAACGGACAGACAGTGACCCTGGCCTGGGCGCTCGGCCCAAGGTAGGTGCCAGCAGGCCACCGATAGGCCGCGCATAGCCATTCACGTAGGATTCCAGCGGTCGGCGGAACCTGCGGGATCCGCCACATCCGGAAATGCCGCCCCAGCGCACTACGCCTGGGGCCCCCACCCGTCGCGCAGCGGCGGGAAGGGGGAGTCAAGCAAGGAGTGAGATCAAGTGGAGAATCTCTCCGTCGCCCTCGAACACGTAGAGCTGACCAGCAGCAGCATGACGATTGCGGCCGTCGTCGCAGTGATCGCCCTGCTGGCGCTAGGCGTCGCGGGATTGCTGGTCCGGGAGGTGCTCTCCGCCGGCGAAGGCACCGACAAGATGAAGAGCATCGCCGCTGCGGTGCAGGAGGGGGCGGCGGCATACCTCAGCCGTCAATTCCGAACCCTGTCCGTGTTCGCGGTGATCGTGTTCTTCCTGTTGTGGCTCTTGCCCGCCGATAGCACCAGCGAGCGAATCGGCAGGAGTGCCTTCTTCCTGATCGGTGCGATCTTCTCGGCCACAACCGGATACGTGGGAATGTGGCTGGCGGTGCGTGGCAACGTGCGCGTGGCCGCGGCGGCACGTGACGGAGACGAAGCCAAGTCGATGCGGATCGCCTTCCGTACTGGTGGCGTCGCCGGAATGTTCACCGTGGGCCTTGGTCTGTTCGGTGCAGCCGTCGTAGTCCTTGTCTACAAGTCCGGGGCCCCCAATGTGCTGGAGGGCTTCGGATTCGGCGCCGCGCTCCTAGCCATGTTCATGAGGGTGGGCGGCGGAATCTTCACCAAGGCAGCCGACGTGGGAGCCGACCTGGTCGGCAAGGTCGAACACGGGATACCCGAGGACGACCCGCGCAATGCCGCGACCATCGCTGACAACGTAGGCGACAACGTTGGCGACTGCGCGGGCATGGCAGCCGACCTATTCGAGTCCTACGCCGTGGTACTGGTGGCGGCACTAATCCTGGGCAAGGCTGCCTTCGGCGAGCTAGGCCTGATCTTCCCGCTGGTAGTCCCCGCGATCGGCGTGGTGACGGCGGTAGTAGGGATCTTCGCCGTCTCCCCAAGGGCCGGCGACCGCTCCGGGATGTCGGCGATCAACCGCGGCTTCTTCATCTCGGCGGGCATCTCCGCGATTCTTGTGATCGGCGCGGTCTTCCTGCTCCTGCCCGCGCGCATCACGGACCTCAACGGAATCGTGATCGGGGACTTGGGCCTGCTGCGAATCGACAGCTTCAATCCCCGCGTACTGGCCATAGGCGCCGTCCTGATCGGCATCGCACTGGCTGCTGCCATTCAACAGCTGACGGCGTACTTCACCGAAGCCAACCGCCGCCCCGTTGACGACGTGACCAAGAGTTCCCTGACCGGACCGGCGACCGTTGTGCTTTCAGGGATCTCGCTGGGGCTGGAGTCAGCGGTGTACTCCGCACTGATCATCGGAGCCGCTGTGTATGGCGCCATGCTGCTCGGGTCCGGCTCGGTACTCCTGTCATTGTTCGCCGTCGCTCTGGCGGGCACCGGTCTACTAACGACGGTCGGCGTCATCGTCTCGATGGACACCTTCGGGCCCGTCTCCGACAACGCCCAGGGCATCGCCGAGATGTCAGGCGATGTCAAGGGCGATGGCACCCGGATCCTGACCAAGCTGGACGCTGTCGGCAACTCCACGAAAGCCATCACAAAGGGCATCGCGATCGCTACAGCCGTCTTGGCCGCGACCGCCCTGTTCGGGGCCTTCCGTGACACGGTTGGGGCCGCCACCGCCGACATAATCGCCAACGCTGCGGAACTCCACGAGCGTGTGGGCGTGATCGACGCCCTTCAATACACGGGCATCTTGAACATCGCCAACCCGGCGAACCTTGTCGGTCTGCTCATCGGCGCATCGGTCGTCTTCCTGTTCTCAGGGCTTGCGATCAGCGCTGTGTCGCGAACCGCCGGCGCGGTCATCTTCGAAGTCCGCCGTCAGTTCCGCACCAGGCCGGGAATCATGGACGGGACAGAGAAGCCCGAATACGGGCGGGTAGTCGACATCGTCACGAAGGATTCCCTTCGCGAACTGGTCACGCCGGGACTGCTGGCAGTCCTCACCCCAATAGCGGTGGGCTTCGGGCTTGGCGTCGGGGCACTCGGTGCCTACCTGGCCGGAACCATCGCCACGGGCATGCTCATGGCAGTGTTCCTGGCGAACTCCGGCGGAGCATGGGACAACGCCAAGAAGTACATCGAGGACGGCAACTACGGGGGCAAGGGGTCGCCCGCCCATGAGGCGACCGTCATCGGCGACACTGTGGGCGATCCGTTCAAGGACACCGCAGGGCCGGCCATCAACCCCCTGATCAAGGTGATGAACCTAGTGGCACTACTGATAGCTCCACTCGTCGTCACGATGACACTTGGCGACCAGACTGTGGCTCGCTGGGGAATCGCCCTCGTGGCCTTGGCCATCGTGGTCGTGTCCATCGTCATCGGCAAGCGCCGCCCGATCACGGTCGGAGATGAAATCAATGAAGTGCCCGCACAGGAAGGGCCCGTAGGCGCCTGACGCCCAAGGATCCGATAGGGAGAAGATCGCTTTGCCCAGAAGTGGGAACGTGGCGACGCGCCGACTCGTGATCGTTGAGTCACCCGCGAAGGCCAAGACGATCCAGGGATACCTGGGCGACGGGTACACCGTGGAGTCCTCCGTAGGCCACATCAGGGACCTGCCGGACCGAGCGGCCGACGTACCGGAGAAGTACCGGGGGCAGGCCTGGGCGAAGACCGGCGTCGATATCGACAACGGCTTCGCTCCGCTGTATGTGGTCCCATCTGAGAAGAAGTCGAAGGTCCGCGACCTGAAGAAGGCCCTGGCGGAATCCGACGAACTGCTACTGGCCACTGATGAGGACCGCGAGGGTGAGGCCATCGCGTGGCACTTGATCCAAGTGCTGAATCCTGATGTGCCCTGCCGGCGAATGGTCTTCCACGAGATCACGCCCGAGGCCATCGCGGCAGCTGCCCAGAACACTCGAGACCTGAACACAGACCTAGTCGACGCACAGGAAACCCGGCGCATCGTTGACAGGCTCTTCGGCTACGAGGTGTCACCGGTGCTCTGGCGACGCGTCAAGCAGGGGCTGTCGGCAGGCCGGGTGCAGTCCGTGGCTCTGCGGCTGGTTGTCGAGCGTGAGCGTGAGCGGATCGCGTTCTGTTCGGCCGAATACTGCGACGTGCGCGGGTCGTTTCTTCCCGGACCGTTCGCCGCCCGCCTGGTGCGGGTGGATGCGAAGCGCGTCGCCACGGGCCGCGATTTCTCGGACACGGGACAGCTGACTAATCCTGAGCTGCTCGTGCTGAATGCTGCGGCGAGTAGCGCGTTGGCCGAGTCCCTGTCCGACAGCCAGTTCAGCGTGGCCTCCGTCCAACAGCAACCGCGCACCAGACGACCAGCGGCTCCCTTCATCACGTCTACGTTGCAGCAGGAAGCCTCGCGCCGACTCCGCTGGACTGCCCAGCGCACGATGCGGGTCGCACAGGGACTGTACGACCGCGGCTTCATCACCTACATGCGAACCGACTCAACGACACTGTCAGAGCAGGCGATCTCCGCAGCGCGCGGTCAGGCGCGACAACTGTTCGGCGACGACCATGTCCCGGCCGCCCCGCGCAAGTACGACAAGAAGGTCAAGAACGCCCAAGAGGCGCACGAGGCTATCCGCCCGGCGGGTGAGGTGTTCCAGCTACCCACGGAGGCCTCCGGGGCTCTGACAGGCGACGACATGGCGCTATATGAGCTGATCTGGAGGCGAACCCTCGCCTCGCAGATGAAGGACGCGACAGTGGCCACGACCACTGCCCGGCTGTCGGCCACAGCATCTGATGGACGGCAAGTCGAATTCAGCGCGTCCGGCACAGTCGTGGTGTTCGCTGGCTTCCTCGCCGCCTACCAGGACACCAGCGACAATGAGAACGCCAAGCGCGATGCCGGCCCACTTCCCCACATGACGGAGGGCCAGGAGATCAGCGCAACGGAGTTGGTCTCCGAAACGCATCGAACCAACCCACCCGGCCGTTACACCGAGGCCAGCCTCGTTAGGGCTCTTGAGGAGCGCGGGATCGGACGCCCCTCCACATTCGCCTCGATCATCGCGACAATCATCGATCGCGACTACGTGCGCAGGCGACAGTCCGCACTCGTCCCGTCCTTTCTCGGCATGGTCGTTGTACGACTTCTGGAAAACCACTTCGCGGACCTCGTGGACTATTCGTTCACTGCCCGCATGGAAGAGACGCTGGACGCGGTCGCCGGAGGAGACACATCACGGCTCGACGCCTTGCGGCGGTTCTACCTCGGTGACGCCACGGTCGGCTTCGATGGCCTGAGGCCTCTTGTCGATCGAGTCGGGGAGATCGACGCTCGGGCCTTGGCTACGTTCCAGATTGAAGGCAGCGACGCCGATCTGCGAGTCGGCCGGTACGGACCCTTCCTGGAACGCGGCGAAGAGCGGGTCAACGTGCCAGAAGATCTGGCGCCGGACGAACTTACCTCAGAGAAGATTGAGGAACTGTTCGCTCAGCCGCGGGGGGAGCGGGAGCTGGGCGTGGACCCCGCCAGCGGAAACGTCGTCGTCGTTAGGACCGGTCGGTTCGGTCCCTATGTCTGCGAAGTTCTCCCGGAAGGCTCCCCAGCGACGGAACGCCCGCGGACATCGTCCCTGTTCAAGGACATGGACATGACGTCGGTCGACCTCAACGACGCGCTGCGCTTGCTCTCACTTCCGCGCGTGATTGGCAATGATCCCGCCGACGACCAACCCATAGTCGCGCTGAACGGACGCTACGGCCCATTCATCAAGAAGGGCACGCAGAGCCGCTCACTTGAGACCGAGGAGCAACTGTTCACCATCGCGGTTCCGCAAGCCCTTGCTCTGCTTGCCCAGCCCCCGCGACGACGTGGCCAACGAGCCGCGGCGCCTGGACGCGAACTGGGACTCGACCCAACAAGCGGCAAACCAGTAACCCTGAAGGACGGGCGCTTCGGTCCATATGTGACCGATGGCGAGTACAACGCCACCGTCCCCAAGGGCGAGGATCCGGCTTCGGTTACGCTGAGCCAAGCCGCGAGCCTCCTGGCCGAGCGGCGAGCCAAGGGGCCGGCCAAGAAGCCCAGCTCGCGTGCGAAGAAGGCCCCGGCCAAGAAGACTGGCAAGCGGAAGGCGCCTGCGAAGAAGGCCCCCCTTCCAAAGACGTAGGAGAAACGATCGGCCACAAGCCCGAGCAGGCCCTGGAATACACAGCCAACTCGGTCCGGAGACAGGGAGCCCAATGAATATCGCTCACGACATCACCGCTCTGATCGGCGGAACGCCACTGGTCCGCCTGAACCACCTCGCCGAAGGCCTGCCTGGAACTGTGGTGGCCAAGCTGGAGTTCTTCAACCCGGCCGGGAGCGTCAAGGACCGGATCGGCCTGTCCATGATCGACGCGGCCGAGGAATCCGGGGAGCTCAAGCCTGGCGGCACAGTAATCGAACCAACCTCCGGGAACACCGGAATCGCACTCGCCCAGGTTTGTGCGGCACGCGGATACCGGCTGGTCATCACCATGCCCCTGACAATGAGCAAGGAACGGCGCGCGATCCTGCGAGCGTACGGGGCCGAACTGATTCTCACTCCAGGCCCGGATGGCATGGGCGGGGCTATCATGGCGGCTGAACACCTCAAGGAACAGAACCCGGACTGGGTGATGCCCCAGCAGTTCCTGAACCCGGCGAATCCAGACATACACAGGACCACGACCGCCGAGGAAATCTGGCGCGACACGGATGGCCAAATCGACTGCCTGGTCTCAGGAGTGGGAACAGGGGGCACTATCACTGGAATAGGCCAGCTCCTGCGGGAGAAGCGCCCTGAGGCTCGCATTGTCGCCGTGGAGCCGGATACTTCGCCGATATTGTCTGGCGGTACCAAGGGTCCGCACATCATCCAGGGCATCGGGGCGGGGTTTGTCCCAGGGGTTCTGGACACGAATATCTACGACGAGGTCGTGCGTGTAACGGACGAGAATGCGCTGATGTGCGCCCGGCAGATGGCTCGCGAAGAAGGCCTACTCGTCGGAATATCTTCGGGTGCTGCGACATGGGCCGCACTGCAGATCGCCGCTCGCCAAGAAATGCAGGACAAGCTGATAGTCGCGATCATCCCGTCGTTTGGCGAACGCTACTTGTCCACGCTGCTGTACTCCGACATGATGGACTGATGGCGAGGCTCGGCGAAGACATCCGGGCCGTTCTGGATAGAGACCCAGCATCGCGTACGAAGCTGGAGGTCTTTCTGGCCTACCCAGGGTTGCACGCGCAATGGGGATACAGACTCGCTCACTGGTTCTGGAACCATCGGATGCGCACGCTGGCCCGCTGGCTTTCCGACCTCGTACGGTTCGTGACCGGGATCGAGATCCACCCGGGGGCGGTCCTGGGACGTCGAGTCTTCATCGATCACGGGATGGGCGTTGTCATCGGCGAGACGACCGTTGTTGGGGACGACTGCACCATCTACCAGGGGGCGACGCTCGGTGGCTCAAGCCTGAAGAAGGGCAAGCGCCATCCGAACCTGGAGTCGAACGTCGTAGTCGGGGCGGGGGCGAAGATCCTGGGCCCGATCACCGTCGGCGCGAATGCGAGAGTCGGCGCGAACTCAGTAGTCACTCACGACGTCCCGGCCGGAACCGTCGTTGTCGGAGTCCCAGGCCAAGTCGTGACCAGAATCGCTCCCGACACCCCTTCGGTGGCGGACAGCGAGGCTGAGGCGCCCGACGCGATGGGCGACACGGTCGTGTCGCTGCTGCGCCGCGTCGAGGACCTGGAGCGGATGACGATGGGGCACGCGGGCCCCGGCCCGCACGCTCCGGTCCACGGAGTTTGGCGGGGTGAGGACTTCCGGGTCGGGGATTTCTCGATCTGACCGTGTGCGCGGCCGTGTCGGACCTGGAGCCTAAGCTCATGTGGTGGCTGGAGCATTCGTAGCGTTCGAGGGCGGCGACGGCAGCGGCAAGTCAACTCAGTGTCAGATGCTGGTTGACCGACTGGCTGCCGCAGGTCAAGCGGCTCGAGCTACCCGCGAGCCCGGTGGTTCGGTTCTAGGCGAACAGATCAGGTCCTTGCTGCTAACTCAAGATGCCCAGATGGATGCCAGGACCGAGGCACTGCTGTTCGCGGCGGCACGGGCCGATCACGTGGCGATGACGATTCAGCCTGCCTTACTGAGGGGAGAGGTCGTTGTTACCGACCGCTACTTGGATTCCTCTGTCGCGTACCAGGGAGTGGCGCGGGCACTCGGCGAGGATTGGATCGCGAACCTGAACATGTGGGCGACGGGGGGGCTTGTGCCGGATCTGACGGTTCTGCTCGATATTGATCCAGCCTCCGGCTTGCGACGCGCCGAGAATGCCAATCGGCTCGAAGCCGAACCACTTGAATTCCATAAGGCCGTCAGAGGCGCCTTCCTGGCTATGGCCGACAGGGCGCCAACCCGGTACCTAGTACTGCCGGCGCAGGACCCGGTTCCGCGAATCCACGAACAGGTTTGGGAAGCTGTGCGGTGCCTTGTCGGAGATCTCCCGTGAACGTCTGGCACAGCTTGATCGGGCAGCCGAGCGCATTGACACAACTGCGTGCGGCTGCCGCATCAGCACACGGAAGCGGCGACCCTCGGGCTATGACCCACGCCTGGCTGATCACTGGTCCGCCGGGGTCCGGCCGGTCGATCGCCGCTGTGTGCTTCGCGGCTGCGCTGGTTTGCCAGAGCCAGGGTTGCGGCGATTGCCCGGCGTGCCGAGCCGTACTCAATGGCAGCCACGCGGATGTCGACTTGGTTCGATCCACGACCCTCAGCCACGGCAAGGACCGGGCAAGACAGCTAGTAGCGCGTGCTTCGGGAGCGCCGTCGATGTCGGCCTGGCGCTGCTTCGTGATCCTGGACGCCGACCGAATGACACCCGCCGCGGCATCGACACTGCTCAAGGCCATAGAGGAACCGACCCCGCGCGCGGTATGGGTACTGTGCGCCCCTAGCCCCGAGGACCTGCTCCCCACGATTAGGTCTAGGACTAGACATGTCGCCTTGAGGATTCCGTCGGCGGCAGACATCGCCGAGGCCCTAGCGAGCGAGGGGGTCGACCCGGCGACGGCGGCGTTCGCGGCGAGCGCGTCACAGGGCCACATCGGTCGCGCGCGAGCCTTGGCTATCGATGAACACACACGGGAGAGGCGCATGATGGTCCTGCGCATCCCCCACCGACTCGGGGGCTTGGACTCCGCCTACGCCGCCGCCCACGAACTTCGGCGAGTCGCTGACGACGATGCCCGCGCCCGCAACAAGGAGCTGGATGAACGCGAGGCGGGCCATCTGCTGGACTCCTACGGTCAGGGTGCGACCGGCGTGTCGGCTCTTCGGGTCAAAGCGCTGGCCCGCAGTGCGATGACTGAGCTTAACAAGAACCAGCAACAACGGTCGTCGCGTTCGACACGAGACGAACTCGATCGGCATTTCGTCGACCTCACTGGTCTGTACCGCGACGTGCTAGTGATGCAGCTGGGCGCGGGAGCTGACCTAATCAACGCTGACATCCTGCCGCTGATCGAGAAGTTGTCGAGCTCAGGCGACGCGGCCCTGACGATCCTTCGGATTGACGCGATATCGCGAGCCCGGTCGCAACTCGCCGGCAACGTTCCTCCAGCGCTGGTCTGCGAAGCACTGATGGTGAACCTGCTCCACCCGGTTCGGGGCTGACAGGCACGCGCAGTCGCCCACAGGCCACGGTCGGTGACAGTGTCGACACGTTCCGACCTCAGATCGGCAAGAATCGCTTGAAAGCGTCTAGAGTCGGGCGTCTGGGAGGTCCGATTCGTGAAACGCCTGACCGCGAAAATCGCGGTGCTTGTGCTCGCGCCAGCCCTGGCGGTCGCGGCGTGTGTGTCGGCACCGTACCCGGAGCAGCCGCCGGATCCGTCGTCGTCGGCCATTCCCCTCAGCGCGTACTACGACCAGGATCTGGACTGGCAATCATGCGGCGGCGAGTTCGAGTGCGCGATGCTTTCGGTGCCTAAGGACTACGAAGACACTTCTGCGGGGGACTTCCAGATCGACATCGTCAGACTCCCATCGACGGGCGACCAGCGCCTGGGCTCTCTGGTCGTGAATCCAGGTGGCCCCGGCGGTAGCGGCGTGGACTATGCCAGGACGGTGGCGCACAGAGTTTCGGGTCAGGTCCGCCGGAGCTACGACATCGTTGGTTTCGACCCCCGCGGTGTGGGAGGCAGCGATCCAGTCGACTGCGTGACCGACTCCGAACTGGACTCCTTCATAGCGGCCGACGGTGCTCCGAGCAATCCGCGGGAGGCCGAGGATCTCGCGGAGATGGCGAAGGAATTCGGCAGGGACTGCGCTGCCACGTCCCCCGACTCGTACAAGTACATGTCAACCGACTCGGTCGCCAGGGACTTGGACATACAGCGCGCCGCTCTCGGTGACGACAAGCTCAACTATCTTGGCAAATCCTATGGAACGCTCATCGGAGAGACCTACCTGAGGCTTTTCGCGGACAAGGTCCGCCGGATGGTTCTGGATGGAGTACTGCCGCCGGATCTGACATCTGAGCAGGTGCATCTCGACCAAGCGATCGGCTTCGAGCAGGAGCTCCGCCGGTTCGTGCGGTATTGCCAGCGGCGGCGGAGCTGTCCTTTGCCCAAGGGGTCCGTGAACAAGGGCGTCGCCAGTATCCAGCGCTTCCTCAAAGATCTGCGAGCGAACCCGATCAAGGCCGAGCGCGATCGACCTCTAACCGAGTCCCTCGCGGCAGGGGCGATTCTCTACTATCTCTACGCCCCGTTCTACGGGGATTGGGACGAGCTCTCAGCCGGTCTGGCACCGGCGTTCCGCGGCGATGGTTCGAAGTTGATGAAGATGCTTGACCGCAGACTCGATCGCAGCTCCGACGGCCAATATCAGGACAACTCCATCGAAGCCTTCTACGCGGTGACATGCTTGGACAGAGCCGCCGAAAGCGATCTGGCTGTACTAGCCAAGCGCGAGAAGGAATGGGCGAAGATCGCTCCGACCTTCGGGGCGAGCGTGGCGTGGTCAGACCTGGTTTGTGGGCAGTGGCCAACACCACCCACAGGGAAACCGTTCAAGGTGGACGGCGCGGGAGCGGGACCCATCCTGGTGGTGTCACCAACCCGGGATCCGGCCACTCCGTTGAAGTGGGCGCGACGGGTCGTGTCGCAACTGACCGATGGTCACCTGATCACGTGGAACGCTGACGGGCACACCGCCTACATGAACGGCTCGGCCTGCGTTGACCGCGCGGTGAACGACTACCTCCTAACCGGCCGCGTGCCCAAAAACGACCCGAGGTGCGAGTAGATGAGACGTCAGATGGGTCTAGGTCGAGTCACGTGCGCCGTCATCGGCGTCTCGCTGCTGGTCGCCGCCAGCGCCTTGCTGGCGCCGCAGACCGTTGGGGGCGGGGCAGCGAGCGCCGACCCTGTGCGGTCCGGGGTGCGAGTCGCATCTGCGTCTGAGCCGAACGAGGCAGTTCTGTCGTGGCTGCGCAGGTCGCTCTCCGGCGGCAAGCCGTGGAACGTAGTAGTAGTGCTCACCGACGACCAACCCAAGTCCATGATGGAGGACATGACGGCGGTGCGCCGACAGGTAGCCGCACGCGGGATCACCTATCCAAACGCGCTCGTCCCCGAGTCCATATGCTGTCCATCTCGCTCCGCCCTTCTGACCGGCCGCCTCTCAGATGAGACTGGCGTGTACGACAACACCCGGAGCGGACCACCCGGTGGATACTGGGCGTTCCGCTCCAACGGGAACGAGAAGCGCACCATCGCGGTCGCGCTCCGCAAGGCTGGATACAGAACGGGGCTCTTCGGCAAGTACTTCAACGAGTTCGGCAAGTACTTCACCGGCAAGTCACCGAAGGGATGGTCCCAGTTCCAGGCATTCACCACGACAAGCCGCAGCGGGCGCTACTTCTCATATCCGGCCAGCACACTGAAGACCAAGCGCCAGAAGCGCCGGGCGGCGTCTGGCAAGGCGGTAAGAAACTACTCAGTCCGAGTTCTGAAGAAGTACTCAACAAAGCACTTCGGTCAGCAGACCGTACGCTTCATCAAGAGCACTCCGCGCCGCAAGCCTCTCTTCGCGCTGCTGACGCCATACGCTCCACACTCCCCATTCCGGGCGAAACAGCAGCATCGCTCGACCCTCACGGACACACGCTGGTGGGCTTCCGACCCGTCCATCATGGAACAGGACGTCTCAGACAAGCCCAAGTACGTCACCGACCAGGACCCCGAGGAGGTCTTGGCCAATAACCCCTTGGGGAGCAAGTACGTCAGGCAGCGGGAAACGCTCCTATCCGTGGACAACCAAGTGCGCAAGATAGTTAAGGTCCTCAGGCGCACAGGACGCCTGCACCGCACTCTGCTTGTGTACACCAGCGACAACGGCTACCTGCATGGTCAGCACAGGCTGATGCGCAAGTTCGTCCCCTATCGGGCCGCGACCGAAGTGCCACTCATGATCAGATACGGGAACAGAACTCCGGTCGGCCTGTCTGACTCCAGGATCGCGGGCGCGAACATCGACCTATCCGCCACGATCATGGCCGCTGCCCATGTGCCGTGGACTTCGGCGGGAATGTCGCTGATCGGGACGGCGAAGCGCACAGGTCTCCCCCTGAAGGCGGCCGCCTATTCGGCCAGTCCGTCAGTAAGGCGCCCACCGTACTGCGGCTGGCGAACTGACCAGGAAGCGTTCGTCCGCTACGGGTCGGGCGAGGAAGAATACTACGACTACGTTTCGGATCCGTTCGAGCTGACGAACCGCGCCGATGACCCAGAAGTGGCCGACCGAGTGGCGGTGCTGCGTTCCGCAGCGCGACTGGCGTGCGCCGACGTGCCACCGGACTTCGGCCCTTCTTTTGACGAGCCGAGCTGGGAGTACCCGCCTGACCCGACCCCGGAGCCGACCCCGGAGCCGACCCCGGAGCCAACCCCCAGCGAGAGCCCCAGCGAGTCGCCCAGCGCAACCCCCTAGCGCCGGAACCGGCCACGGGGGGCGACACAACATAACGTTTCGGTAGCGCTCTGTGGAAAGCCCAAGGCGGGCCTAAAAGGCGCCGACATACAATGTCGGTGATGTCTCGTCTCATCAGCGGTCTGTCCGCCATCGCATTGGGCCTGTCGGCGCTTCTGGCGCCCACGGGGGCTTCCGCGCTGAGTCCGGCCATCTCATCTGAAAAGTCTGACGACAAGGACAAGTCTGGTTCTTCGGAGCGCGACGAAGCCGCCGAGCGCGAAGCCCAAGAGGCAGCGGATAGGGCCGCCGCCGAAGCCGCGATGATCGCCGAAGCCACGAGCCGCCTGCAAGACGATCTATCCCGCACGCGGCAGGTCCGCGAGGCCGCGCGCGACCGCTACCTAGTAGCGAAGCGCCGTGCGGACAAGCTTGCCCGTGAGGTGGCGAAGGACAAGTCCGCTGTGGACCAGGCCCGCCGGATCGTCGGGCAGTACGCCAGGTCGATCTACATGGGCGGGCCGACCGACCTGACCCTCCTCGCCTCCGTGATCGACACCAACGAGCCCGGAGACCTGATCCGACGCGCGGACTCCGCCAGACGGGTGGGCGGAAGCAAGGATTACGAATTCCGTGAGGCCATGGAGGTGTTGCGGCGCACGGAGGAAACCAAGCTCGCATCGGATGCGGCACAAAGTGCCGCCGAGGTCAGCCTTGGTGCGGTGGACGATCAGCTCAACGGGCTTAGACGCCAACTGGCGGGTGTGGCTGGCCAGTGGGCGGACCATCTGGCCGTGACGACGTCGCTGCTGGATCCAGAGCAGGCCGAGCGAAACAGCAAGGCGGCGGCATCCTGGGCTGCGTACCTGACCAGACTCGCGGATCTGCGCGTACCAGTCGTCACGGCTAATCAAATCAAGACTTCAGACCTGCCCGACGGAGTCACGGCATCCCGATCCGTGCCCGGAACAGCGGTGTGGAAGAGCGGGAGCGACCGCGTCGTCGTACTTCCCGAGCGTGTGATCGCAGCTGTGACCTACGCCGTGTCAGCCCTGGGTACGCGGTACCGCTGGCAAGCGAATGCGGCGGGAGAGCTGGATTGCTCGTCTCTGGTCGACCGTGCGTGGAACATGCCGACCGTCGGCCCTTCGGCCAAGGACAACAAGCGCGCTCTCGTGGCCGGAGGAGTTCCCGGGCTAGCCGAACGAACAGCACTGCTGCCCAGCGACAGCGGGATCATCGGCGACATCGCCTTCCTCAGCGACCGTCGGCACGGAGTCAACCACGCTGGCATCATCTTGAATGACTCGACAATGATCGCCGCGGACGCGTCCAGCGGGGGTGTCAACGCCATCCCCATCCCAAGTACTCGCCTGTGGAAGGTGGGCCGACAAGTTCTGCCTGGTCCAAAGAGAGCAAACGCGCTACCCAAGACCACCGGCAAGCCGTGGCAATGCGGCGCGGATCCGTCAGCGCTGATGACGACGCCAGACGGCCAAGTGATCGGCAGTCCAGTGCAGTGCCCCGCGAAACCAGAGGTGTTCGGCGAGCTGAACATGGTTCCCGAAGCGATAGCCGTTGGCCGTTGCGTCGCCGCCATCTGGTCCCAGATCACCACGATCGGGGGATGGCGTCCAAGCGATCCGTATCCCGACCACCCGTCGGGACATGCGGTCGACATCATGATGCCTGGGGGGTGCTCGACAGACCCGGCAAACGTGGCGATCGGGAACGCCATCTCGATGTTCTTCATGAAGCACGCCAAGCGATTCGGCATCAACTACATCATCTGGCACCAGAAGATCTGGACATCAAGCCAGCCCATAATGCAGCCAGCCCAATGGCGTGGCATGAGTGGCCGAGGCAACTGCACCGCCAATCACATGGACCACGTCCACATCACGGTCGGGAATCCGCCTCCTGGAGCAGCCACTCCGCTCCCTTCACCCTCGGATGAGCCGAAGCGCAAGTCGAAGTCGCCCAAGAAGAAGTCGGGCAAGCGCTAGCCCAACTGAGTCTTTGGCCCACCGTCGCGGCGATAGGGGATCACTAGCCCGACTGCTACGATCCCGGCGGGAGGAGGGGGCCGTGTCAAGTCTCGACCTGTCAAGAGTCCAATTCGCGACGACTTCCGTCTACCACTTCCTGTTCGTGCCGCTGACGATCGGCCTGTCGTTCTTCGTGGCGATCCTCCACACGAAGTGGCATCGATCAGGCGACCCGGATCACCGGCGGCTCGTCAAGTTCTTCGGAACGCTGCTTGTCATCAATATCGCTGTCGGCGTGGTCACAGGGCTCGTCCAAGAGTTCGAGTTCGGCATGAACTGGTCCGCGTATTCTCGCTTCGTCGGTGACGTGTTCGGGGCTCCTCTGGCGATGGAAGGCCTGGCGGCCTTCTTCCTGGAATCGACTTTCCTGGGGCTGTGGCTGTTCGGATGGGACAGGCTGCCAAAGCGCGTGCACCTGGCATGCATTTGGCTCGTCGCGATCGGGACAGTCCTATCGGCGATGTTCATCATGGTCGCCAACTCGTGGATGCAGAACCCAGTCGGGTATGAGATCAACCAGTCAACCGGGCGCCCCGAACTCAACGACATCTCAGCCCTGTTCACCAACCCGGTCTTCGTGTGGGGGTTCGTCCACGTACTGCTCGCTTCGGCGGTGACGGGTGGGCTGTTCGTGCTTGGCGTTTCGGCGTGGCAGCTTCGGCGGGGCCGCGACGTGCGCATGTTCCACTACAGCGCCAAGATCGCCATCGTCGCACTGATCCCGGCGATTCTGGGCGTCATGGGAGTCGGCAGTGAGCTCGGTGTGATCGGCGCGGAGTTCCAGCCGATGAAGGTCGCGGCCGCCGAGGCCCAGTGGGAAACCTGCCAGCCTTGCTCCTTCAGTGCGTTCCAGACCGGAGGGAACAGCAGCGCCGACAAAGCCAGCCACGTGATCGAGATCCCGAACCTCCTATCGGTTCTGGCTACCAATTCTCCCGACGGCGAGGTTCTCGGTCTGAATGAGCTGAACGCCCAGTACCAGCAGCAGTACGGGGCCGGAGACTACATACCCAACGTCTTCGTCCAGTACTGGTCAATGCGCGTCATGGCCTACCTGGCCAGCCTCGTGGCGCTCGTGGTGTTCATCGGCGCCTGGCTGCTGTTCCGGCGCAAGCTGGATACCGCGCGATGGTTCCTGCCCGTCGCCATGATCGCCACTTTCACGCCGTACTTGATGAATGCCGCCGGCTGGATACTCACTGAGACCGGCCGGCAACCCTGGATCGTCCAAGGCCTCATGCTCACGGAGGACGGAGTTTCCCCGCCGATCTCCGCGCTCGACGTCTGGATCAGCATGTCGGTGTTCGTCCTTCTATACGTGATCCTGGCGATCGTGTGCGGCTCCCTGCTGTTGCGCTACGTCCGCAAGGGCCTGCCCGATCCAGAAGCTGACGGCGACGGTCACGATCTTCTACCCACCTTGACTTACTAGGAGTGCCCGTGGACTTGCAGGTGCTGTGGTTCATCGTCATAGCCGTACTGTGGACAGGATTCTTCATCCTGGAAGGCTTCGACTTCGGAGTCGGAGCTCTGCACGCGCTGATTGGGCGCTCCGAGATCGAGCGCCGCGTGGCCATCAACTCCGTCGGACCGTTCTGGGACGGCAACGAAGTCTGGCTAATCGTCGGAGGCGCGGCGATCTTCGCGGCCTTCCCGGCTTGGTACGCGACCATGTTCTCCGGTTTGTACTTGGCCCTGGTTTTGATACTCGCCGCGTTGATGGTCCGCGGCACCGCCTTCGAGTACAGGGGTAAGGGCAAGACGCAGCGCTGGCGCTCCAACTGGAGTCGAGGGCTCGCGGTCGGCAGCGTTCTGGCGCCACTGCTCATAGGCGTGGGGCTCGGCGACCTGTTGGCGGGGCTCCCGATCGGCGCCGACCAGGAATACACGGGCACATTCTGGAACGTCTTGACTCCATACGGGCTAGCCACAGGAGTGACTCTGCTTGTTCTGTGCCTGATGCACGGTTCCGCTTTCCTAGCGTTGAAGACAACCGATGAGGTAAGCCGGCGATCCGAGGCGCTGGCCCGCCCGCTGTCCCTGGCCGCGCTGACGCTGGTCGTGATCTGGGGCATCTGGACGGGCCTGGTCGGCGGATCGAACTCGCCTGTCGCGCTCGCGCTGCAGGCATTGATGGTCGTCGGAGCGATCCTCGCCGCCGTCCGGGTCAGGACAGGGAATCAAGGTCAAGCATTCGCGGCCAGCGCCATCACGATCGGTGCGGCCGTCGCTTCGTTGTTCGCCAGTCTCTACCCCAACGTCATGGTGTCTAGCACCAGCGCGGCGAACAACCTCACCGTCGCGGGCACCGCCTCAGGGGACTACGCCCTGAGAATCATGAGCATTGTCGCGGTTGTCCTGTTCCCGGTGGTCCTGATCTACCAGGGCTGGACCTACCACGTGTTTCGCAAGCGCGTCTCGGCGCCAGCTCAGTCCTGACCGTCAGTCCGCGGCAGGAAGCTACCCGAGCGCGGAATAGGCCAGAAGAGCGGCGAACAGGAACGCTATGGCGGCGTTGATCTGCTTGGCGTGGCTCCTCGTGAAGCGGTTCATGGCGCTCAACCACCTGTCCGAACGCGAGCCCATCAACGTAACCGCCAGCGCGGGCAAGATGACCGGGGCCAGAGTGCAGAAGAACACCAGAGCCAGCATCAACCCTTGGGTCACCAAGCTCGTCGCTGAATTCATGATGTCGTGGGTGGCTGGCAGTATCAGGACCACGCTCGAGAAGTTCGTGACCATGCCCGTCAAGCCGACCGCTACGAATGTCCCGAGGCCGGCGTTCTTCAGGCGCGCCGCGGTCTTGGCTGGTGGCTTGCCCTGATCCTTCCCCCTGCGTAGCGCCCGGACGCCCAGCAGTAGGAGCAGGGCAGCCGCCGCTAGCTTGATGAGTCGCTCGGTCTCGGACATATGAGTCGACGAGAGCGTGACGGTCGCGGCGACCGTCGCCAGGACGAACATGTAGGCACCAGCCGCTATCGCCACACCCAGGGCGAATGACCATGCGCGCGCCACCGGGCGAATCGCTCCCGACAGGATCAGCAGCTGCAGCCCCAGAAGAGTTGGGCTCACCGCGGCCCCGAGAGCCAACGGAACGACTTCCGCCTCCAGCGATGTCACACCAAGACGGTAGCGTCCTCTCGCACGAACAATCAGCTGTGCGCTGGTACTGCCGGGGCCACAGTGCGACTTCGTCGAGTAATCAGCCATCCGGCCAGCCACGCCAGAGTCGCCACGGCGATCACGAAGAAGCTCGGCGGAAGGTTGAACATCGCCGAAAGCGTCAAGCCGAACCACACCGAAGCGATGCTGATCAGCGACCCGATCGCGATGACCGCAGCCGGGCGTGCCGTGACCATGAACGCGGTCGCGGCGGGCGTCACGACCAGTCCGAACAGCAGCAGGGTGCCTACGACCTGCACCGCCATCGTGATAACCAATGCGAGTAGCAGCATGAACACAATGCTCAGGGTTCGCACCGGCAGCCCTTTCGCCTCAGCGACCAGCGGGTCCAGTGAAGCGAACCTGAGAGGCCGGAACACGACGGCGATCGCGGCCACCAGCGCGAACATCAGCCCCGCGAACAGGACCAGTTCACTGGTCTTGATGGCCAGAAGGTTCCCGAACAGCACACTGGTCACGGTGGCCGCGCCCTGCGTCGCGAGGCTGGCGAACAGGATCCCCAATCCCGAAGCGAAAGCCAGGACCGTCCCTGTGGCCACTTCTCGCTGGGACGCCCTGTCTCCAAGCACACCGATGACGAGGCCTCCAACGGCGCAGAACACGAGCAGGCCCAGTGAGATAGGAGCCCCGACGAGCAACGCTCCCGTAGCCCCGGGAAACCCTATGTGCGCTAGGGCGTGCGCCGCGAAAGCGCTGGATCGAATGATCACGAAGTAGCCGATCAGGCCCGAGGCGAGGGCAACGACGGTTCCGCCCAGGAATGCGTTCCGCATGAAGGTGGACGTAACTACGTCAATCCATTCCGGCTCGAACCCCGCCGCGATCTGATTGGTCACGCTCATCCGCTCCTCGTGAACAGGTCGCCCTGCGCTGTCCTGACGACACGGATCTTCGTCCCATACAAGTGAGTCAGAAGCTCCTCGCTTACCGCTTCGTCCAACGACGCGTAATGCGCGTGACCGTCGAACAGGTAGATGACGCTGTTGATGAGCGACAGCAGGGGGTTCAGGTCGTGAGTGACGATCAGGATCCCGATACCACGCTGATCATGCACGCGGCCGAGCACAGATACCAGCTCGTTCTGGTTCCTCAGGTCCAAGCTGGCGAACGGTTCGTCCAGCACGAGGAGCTCCGGGTCGCCGACGAGAGCGCGGGCAATCGCGACTCGCTGCTGCTGGCCACCTGACAGGTCAGCGACCCGCCGATCGCCAGATTCCGCCGCCCCAGCGTCCGCCAGAGCAGCATCTACGTCATCCAACTGTCTCTGAGTAGCCCGACGAAGCCCCCACTGGTACCCGGTCAAGCCCATCATCACCTGATCACGCGCCAGCAAGAACTCCCCGCTGGCCGTGCCGTAATGCTGCGGCACGTAGCCGACTCGCCGATCACCCTTGCGGGGACGCGTTCCGAGCACTTCGACTGATCCGCTCGCGGGAGGCAGCAGTCCCAAAAGCAAGTGCAGCAGCGTGGTCTTGCCGGAACCGTTGGGGCCAATCACGGCCACGACGGAGCCCTGGGGCACGTCGAAGGAACCTTCCGACCAGATCAACGATCCATGCCGCGCCACGCTCACGTCGCGCAGACTGATCATGGGGGCGACGTCGCTCATCCTCGCACCCCCAGTGCCCCAGCCAGAGCCCTGAGCTGACTGACTTGCCAGTCAGCGAACGATGAGGCACCGGGAACCACCGTCTCAGTCACCGCCACTACTGGAACGGAGGCTTCTCTAGCGTCCCGCTCGATCATCTCCGGCACAGCGCCCGATACCTGCGAGTTGAATATCAACACCGCCATTTGGTGACCTTCCAATGCCGCCTTGAAGTCCTTGAGGTCTCCCGGGGACGGCTCCCCTTCGTTCGCGGAGGACCGCCGGTATCCAGCTGGGGTCCGATTGACCAGGCCCAGTGCGTCGGCCATGTAGTCGAACAACGGTTCGGTGGCTCCGAAGGGCTTCCCGGCGGCTTGCTTCCTGATGCGCGCGATCTCGGCATAGTAGGGCCGCATGGACTCGGTCCAAGCGGCCTGCCGCGCTGCGAAGTACCCCGCCGCATCCGGCGACTGCGCAGACAGTTGCCGCGTTATCGCACGCGCCGTCTCGGCCACGTACTCGGGGCTGTACCACAGGTGGGGGTTGGCTCCGGCGGACACTCGATTCACTACTGCCGCGTCCACCACATCTGGCTGAGCGGGCAGAGCCTCCACGACACCAGAGGCCCACGCGTCATACCCCGCACCGTTGACGACTACTAGGTCGGCCTCATCAAATGCCGCCAGATCGGACGGCGTCGGCTCGAAGTCGTGGGGATCGATGGATGAGTTGGCCACGGCAGTTGTGACCTGCGCGCATTCCCCACCGAGCTGCTGAGCGATGTCGCCCCACTGGTCGACGCTGGCGACCACTTCCACTACTCGCCCACCACACGAGGAGCCGACTACGCCGCCATCTGGCGCGGTCTGCGAGCACGCGACAACCGTCAGCGTGGCTGCGGCCATCAGGGCCGCCAGGCGAGTCCCCATCCGGGCCCCCATCCGGTACAGTTGATAATGACATTCATAACCGTATCATCCCGCAACGGCCACACGCACGGATCAAGTGACACAATGCCGTGGAACAACTGGGAGGACTGCAGCATGTCTGACGCGGAGGCTCCAGACAATGCGGGCGTGCGGCTCCCGGGCGCTCTCCGCGCGACCAGGCAGCGGCTGGCGGTGGCGGCGGCACTGGACGACGAGGCGGCCTTCCGGTCCGCCCAGAGTCTCCACGAGGCGATTCGGGGCCGTGGCGTGCGGGTGGGTCTGACTACCGTCTACCGGACTTTGCAGGCGCTGGCCGACGCAGGCGAAGTTGATGTAATTCAGCGGGCGGATGGCGAGTCTGTCTATCGACGGTGCGCGGTAGCCGAGCATCACCATCACCTGGTTTGCCGCATGTGCGGTACGACCGTGGACATAGAGGCCCCTGCGGTGGAACGGTGGGCCGGAAAGGTCGCCGAGCAGCACGAGTTCACCGAAGTCAGTCACTCGACGGAGATCTTCGGCGTCTGTCCTCGATGCGGCGCTCAGTAGTCGGCGGCGGGAGCCGTCTCCCCTCCCCGCCAGAGCTTGGATTCCGGAACCGGCCGCCTGCGCGAGATCAGGTAGGCCGCCATCGCTGACAGGCCCGCGATGATCTGAGGCAGGAACCAGATAAGCCTCCACAGCAGATCTGCCGCGACTGCCACTGATCCCGGCGCCCCGAACGCGACGAGCAATCCGATCAGGGCAGCGTCCACTGTGCCGAGCCCGCCTGGCGTCACAGGTATCGAGACCAGCAGGAGCGCCACGGAGTAGGCAGCGAAGATCTCGATGATGCTCAGCTGTTCCCCGACGGCGTCCAGTCCCACCAGGGCGAAGAAGAGTACGAACAAGGGCATGATCTGGGCGGCCACGTTTGTAACTGTGAGCTGCTTCCACTTCTGCGCCACCAAGCCGTGCGCGTTCTCGCGGAACTCAACCAGCGAGCCAACGAAGTCCGGGGTCTCGCGATGAAGTCGGTGGAACACAGGGCCGATGAGTCGCTCCGCGAGACGGCCGACCCTTCGAGCGCCGGACTCGCTGCGCAGAACAATCACGATGAGAATCACCGAGACCAGAACGACAGCCAGGCCGATGATGGCGATCGTGGCCATACCAGCGGTCGACCGGCCTTCAACCACGAGCAGCGTCACTGCCACTGCCGGCATCCCAAGCGTGAGCAGATACGTCCACACAGCGTCAGCACTCACTGCCGCTGCGGACAAGGCCGACGGCACACCGTAGCGCGACAACATGGAGTACTGGGTACCTACAGCGATAGCGCCGCCTCCGGGGATCGCGTTGCTGACGAGAAATCCCGCCTGCCGCTCCGAGAACCCCCTCCAGTAGCCAAGGCGGGGGATGGCCACAAGGACAGTGAATGGGTACACCGCGATGTTGGCGAGCCCCGCGACGACGACCGCGAGTATCCAAACCACGGGCATGTCCGCCAGCTCCTTGAGCGCCTCCTGATAGGAGGAGGCCTGAGGAAGCAGGAGCGCGAAGACAGCCACCACGACGATCACGCCAACCAGCGCGGTGATCACGAATCGTCTGCGACTATGCCGCGTCTTTACCCCGTCTGGCACGACGTTCTCGGGAGGCACGAGTTGATGTTATTGCCAATTCAGTCCACGCTGGCGCGATAGGGAGATCGGAGGGACGCGACATGGGAATCACCTTGGCCCACGTTGATGCCTTCAGCAGCGAACCATTCGCTGGCAATCCGGCGGCCGTGTGCTTGCTCCCGCAGCCCAAGGATCCCGCCTGGCTCCAATCCGTCGCCCTGGAGATGAACCTGTCCGAAACCGCGTTCGTAGTCCGGAGGGGCGGATCAGACTTCGACCTGCGATGGTTCACTCCGACGTGCGAGGTCGACTTGTGTGGGCACGCGACTCTGGCCAGCGCTCATGTGCTCTGGGAGATGGAAGTCTTGGCCGACTTCGAACCAGCGACGTTCCACACCGCCAGCGGCGTGTTGACCGCCTCGAGCCGGGATGAGTGGATCGAACTTGACTTCCCGGCGATCACTGCTCGCCCGTGCCCGCCGCCCGAGGGTCTGCTCGCAGCGCTGGGAATCGAAGCCGACTATGTCGGGCGCAGCGCATCCGACTACCTAGTGGAGGTGAGCCAGGAGTCCACAGTGCGTCACATCCGGCCCGACTTCGAGCTGCTGAAGCAGCTTCCGGCCCAGGGAGTGATCGTTACCAGCGCTTCGAACGGGGGCTTCGACTTCGTCTCCAGGTACTTCGCTCCAGCCGCTGGCATCGATGAGGACCCGGTGACGGGATCAGCGCACTGCTGTCTGGCACCGTTCTGGAGTCGGAAGCTCGGCCGCAGCCGTCTGGTTGGCGAACAAGTTTCCCAACGCGGTGGAATCGTCCGCGTCACACTGGCCGGTGATCGAGTGAAACTCGCCGGTCAAGCCGTCACGGTTGCCGTCGGCGAGCTCATGATCTGACCAGACGGCTCCGTGTCAGGCGCAGCCCCACGGACCCCAGCCTGAGCGCTTCCACAGCTTCCACGCCATGTGGTTCTGGGCGAACTTCGGGGCGTTGCTGGCGTAACGCGCGTACCGGCGCCCGCCTATGCCATTCCACGTCCCGGCTGCGAACTGCCAGGCGCCGTAGTACCCGTTGCCTGTGTTGATCTTGTATCTGCCGCCAGATTCACACCGAACGACAGAGCGAGCCTTCGGGGTGCGCGCCCATTTCTTCGAAATCGCGATCCTGCGCAGTGCGGTGCGGCCCAGGTGGTAGCGCTTGATGTGCTTGACCTTGACGGGCGGTTTCGCCGCCTTCGCTTGGGTCCGCACGGCTGGACTCGCCGCGGGAACTGGTGCCGCCGATGCTGGCGCGGCGGCCAACGTCAGGGCTGATGCCGACAATACGGCGGCAAGGGGCATGGCAAGGACGGGCTTTCGCACGATGATCCTTTGTCGACGGTCCCCTCGCGCGACGCTCGGCCTCTGGGCCGGCCACACTAAACTAATCGGGGCTGACACGCGGGGTGTGATCCCGCCGATACGCCGCGGCACGATGCTCGGCCACTGGCGCACGTCCTTCGACCGTAGGCCATGTCGAGCATGTGGCTCAAGGGCGATCCGTGTGAGCCATCTCGCACCATCACCCACGTTTGAACTGTTGAGCTACCGCGACATCTGGTCCTGGCAGAGCTGGAACTGCCACTCGCGACAGATCGGAACTGCCCCCGGCGCAGAAGCGGCCGCTCCCGACAAACGCGCCCGTTACGCGAAGAAACGTGCGTTACAACGGGCGCGTCTGTACCCAAACAGTCGCGTTTGTTCGGAACGGCCGTAAAGTCGGCCCGGAGGCGGGTGGAAGCAGGCGCCTTCGGCGGCAGCGGCCGCTTCGACGGACGAGTGATGGTTCGAAGGGTGGATTGATGAAACAGCGAACGAGCATCCTGACCGCGCTGATCGGACTCCTGGCAGTCGCGACGATCGCTCCAGTCGGCCGAGGGACTGGGAGCGCTGCGGCCCGGACTGAGGCGGCCGAACAGTCTCCAGCGACGAGTGCGGCAGTCCTCGAAGGGGAACTCAAGCCGCGCCACATCAGGAGGCGGACATCGGCCAGGTGGCTGTCTGGCCCTTCAGTCACCAACCAGTCCCGCGACGGCAAGATCGGGCTCATGGCGAGCTCATCATCGCTGATCGTCGCCGCGCGCAGAGCCATCAAGTCCAGCCCGCTCATCGATGGCCGTAATCCCCGAAAGGCCGAGTTTGGGGAGCCGTACGTTCCTCAGGAATCGTGCGTGCCCATCGAGCTTCCGGGTGTAGCGGCTTTCAGAGAGTTCCTGCTTGAGGCCTTCCCGCGCCCACCCGAGAGCCTGTGGATCTACAACATCCTTCGCGGATGCGACGTGCCAGGAGTCAGCGAGCACGAGGAGGGCCGGGCCCTCGACTTCGAAGCCGATCAACGCGATCCAGTGCAGCTCGCCCAGGCCACCAGGTTTCTCAAGTGGCTGACAGCGCACAAGGGGTACCAGGCCAAGAGATTCGGGATCATGTACGTGATCTACCGGCAGAAGATCTGGGCTTCCTACAAGCCTTACTGGCGGCACATGTCAAGTCGTGGAAACAGGACCGCGAACCATCGTGACCACATCCACTTCTCGTTTACCTGGAACGGGGCGCTGAAGCGGACGAGCTACTGGAAGGGCAAGACGTCGGCCATGAACTACGGTCCCTGCCCCGTGTGGTCGAATCAGTTCGCCCCGATATCGATCAAGTGGCGCGGGCGCCACCCGAGGACCAGTTCATGCCCTGGGCGTCCTCGCGTGCCGAGGAAGTGGCGTTCGGCGGCAGCGGCCTCGCTGATGCCATGGAAGTCCGGCGGACGGGTCATGCGTCTCCAGGAGTACCTCGTCGAGCAGGGACTGCTCAAGGCCGAGCCAACGGGTACCTTCGGCGCTGCCACCTACAGGGCGATCCGCCGCTGGCAGAAGCAGAACTCGGTTCCACGAACCGGGGTCTGGGATGTCCAGACGCAGCACCAGTCGGGCCTTACGTTCGTACGTAACAGCTAGACCTGAATCCATCGCCGTCACTCGCCTCCGCGGAGGCCCCGGTGATGCGAATCCCTGTTGATCAAGCTCGTCCGCGGTCTTCCCTTCCTGAGTGTTCGTCGACGTCCATGATCATCAGAGGATCTGCACCATCTAGCTGCCTTGGACCTGGAGTAGCGGAGCGACTTCCACCGGAGGGTTCGAAGGTTCGGCCCGACACCGAGTAGCGCTTCAGCGCGCAACCCGCCTTAGCGATTGGCATCATCAAAGACAAGGGACCGATTTCAGGAGGCGATCATGGGTTTCGGGCAAGCGATATCTACCTGTTTGCGCAAGTACGTGGTATTCGAAGGCCGCGCACGTCGGAGCGAGTTCTGGTTCTGGGTCTTGTTTGTGTTCATCGTCGTCGTAGTCGCGGCGATCGTTGACCAGGCGCTTGGCCTGAGGCTCTACCAATTCGACACCGTCCAAGGATCTCAGTCATACTCCTTCGCCAGCTCGATCGGGATACTCTCCACGATCGCCTCGCTGGCGCTCTTGCTACCCGGCATCTCTGTGTCAGTCCGCCGTCTTCACGACTCGAACAACAGCGGTTGGTGGTGGTGGCTGAACCTCCTGAACTTCCTATGCGGACTCGGGGCGATAATCCTGATCTTCGCCTTCTACATCCGGCCTAGCGACGCCGGTGAGAACAAGTACGGCCCAGCGCCAAGCTGATAGTCGCCCCAACCTCGGCGAGCAGAGGCGATTCGGGCAGTGGCGTCTCGATCACGACGACGACGGAATCGGCGTCGAAGTCAGGCCAGCTACTTCTGACCGTCTTGGCGGATAGACCACAGAGCTACGGCGCGTTGTCTCCACGTCTGCTCAACCCAGATCTGCCTTGCCTTGCGCACCTCGCGCCGACGAATGTGCCTGAACTGCTGGAGCCGTCCCCGATCTGCCATCTCATCGTCGCCGATGAAGGACCCGGCCGCTTCCAGCATCACGCCTCGGGCGGCCCGAACGAGGTCTCGGTCGATCATTCGCTCAAGCTAGTGGGACGCGCCACCCAGGCGCGACGGTGACACGCACGACTCCGAGGGCAACGCGGGCTCAACGCCGACGATCGCCTTCCTTGCGGCTGTACACGACAATGAGGTACGCCACCGCGGCGAACGAGCCCGAATAGCCCAACCACTCCATCCCGACCCGCATGCCGATAACCGTCCCAATGATGCCGAGACCGATGGCGAGCGCCAGCGCGATCACGATCTGCTTGCCGGTAATAGCGCTCGACATCGCGCCGCCTCTCGCTCGATTGCTCCCGTCCCGAGGCTACCTTCGACACAGCGGAATCAGCGCCGCCACGGCCGAGCGATCACACGAGAACTCGCGCCACGTAGCCAGCATGGTCGGACGCCCAGAGCGGCGCTGGCCCCGAGCGGAACTTGCGGGCCCCAACTCGTTTCGCTGACAGGGTCTCAACGCTGCCATGGGTCAATATCAGGTCGATACGTGAACGCAGCGCCGACTCCGTGTTGGCCAAGTCAGGATCCTGGCAGCACGTCGAACCGCCACCGCGTTTCCCCGCAGCCACCCAGGTATCGGTGAAGAACTCCCGAGTCAGGAGTGCGTAGGTGTCGCTCATGCGACCGTCCGCGTCAGTATTCAGGTCGCCGGCAAGGACGACAGGTTGCTCGGGGCTGCCGCTGCCCGCGATCCGCAGTATCTCCTCAGCCTGCGCCCTCTGAATCTCGGAACCGCCGGACTGACCCAGTGGATTCGATGCGACTTCGAGATGCGTGGCGATGAACCGCAGCTCTGATCCCGCATAGGTCAGGTGAACCGAGGCCCAGCCGCGGTTGAAGTCCAGCACGTGGCCGTCGGCGCGGAGGACTCGTTGCGCCTGGAAGTCTCCGTTTCCAGGTGTGTGAAACTCCAGGCCGTCAAGGTTCAGGTCGACGAGGATGACGTCGCGGTTGCGGAAACCCATCATCTCAACGCCCGGGGCCGTCGGGCCTCCCCGCGCGAACGGTATGCGCAGATCGGCGCCTCTCGTTTGACAAGCGACTCCGTACTCCATCCCCTCACGACTCAGCTCGTCCAGCAGGATGTCCAGGTAGTCCCCCTCCAGCGGCCCGGCGCCGTCCTGTGAGGCCCAGCTAGCCACCTCATTCAGAGCGATCGCGGCCGGCCGCTCGCGGAGGATCGTCCGGGCAATCGCTGCTGCCCTTGAGGGGAAATCTGTGCCAGCGGCTTGCTGGTAAACCACAGCTGCGGCATCCAGCAACCGCTGTCCCCAGCGGCCCTCAGCGGCGTCCGTGATCACAGACACATCCGCGCCCAAATACAGGTTGTACGTCATCAAACCCAAGGGGCCACGGCGTTCCATGGGCCCAATCTTGCTCGAATCGTTACTGCGATTGGTGGAGAAAGCGGGCGAAGCTGTTTGACAGGACGCCGCCTGACCGATCAAGGTAGATGAGAGGGAAGGGGTACGAATGCTATCCAACAGAGCCGGAAGAGTCGCGATCGCGGCGTCACTCGCAGCGGGCCTGATGGTTCCGACTTGGGCCGCCACCGCAGCGAGCGGAGCGACCACAAGCGTTGCCGCGCACACGCCAGGGCATGGGGCCGGGACGCACTCCCAGAGCGAGAAGCGGGAATGCAAGGCAGCCGCTAGGGCCGCCCACAAGGCCGCGCTCAAGGCCGCGCACAAGACCAAGAAGGACGCCTATCGCACAGCGCGCCAGGAGTTCCGCACGGCCACTGAGGCAGAGCGCGCCGATCTCAAAGCCGCCCTCAAGGCAGCTACTAGCAACGAAGATCGCCAAGCAGCCCGCGAGGCCTTCCGGGACGCCACCGAGACCGAGCGAAAGGCCCGCAACGCGGCCAGGAAAGATGCCCGTACCGAAATGAGGGCAGCTGTGAAGAGCGCGCACAAGGACTTCCGCGCCGCCAAGAAAGAGTGCCGCGCCTGACCGAGTAGCAGATCAACGCCAGCGCACACGCAAGACCACTGGCGTTGAGAAACACCTACTCGAAATGCGCCACAACAGACAATCCGGGGCAGCGTCTGCCTAATCTGTTCTCGCGAAGATCCATGCTGATTGGAGCGAGATGGCGGTCAACCGGCCAGCGATGCCGAGCGCGATCGCGCTCGGGGCTGAGCGCGATCACCCCGACGTTCTGGCTGTGTGTCGGTGGCTGCCTCAGCCGTATCCATCCGGCGCATTCACGGGGCGCCACGACCGAGTTCACGCCGCCGAGAGACATGGACTGACTGTCCTTTGGTGGGCAGACCGCACCGTGCATGTCGGTGATTACGTAGGGCCAGCTCGCGGAGGCCTGGCCCCAGGCGCGCGGCCCTCCTATGACGTTGCCATGCCAGCAGGCGGCTACCTCCAGGTTCGATCTGGGATCCTGCGTGGCTGGCGTCCCGATCCCAGCGACTCGCTCGTTCTGCGAGCCGACGGCGAGGCATTCGACGCCGCACAGTACGGCGGCGATCATCCGTACTTCCTGCGCCAGTACCTGACCATGACCAACGCGGACTGCGCGTCCGCCTTGGCCAGCGCTAGCGCCCGTCGGCCTTCAGCGGACAGTTCGGACCCACCCAACTCAGAAGCCAGCGACGTCATCCGAGCCCTGCGTGGACGGATCGGCTGGTCGAGGCCACCTGTTGTATGCGGTTGCGATACGCCCGGAGGGGCAGACTCAGTCTGGTCCGGATCCAGGGCAACGAACACGCCAACTGCCCTGTTGAGGAATGGGGGGGCCATGGCGGTCCTGGCTGGAATCGGCTCTGCCGACGACGCCGCAGACACAGTCTGGTCACTGACTGCCAGTCTCGCCGACCCCACCCAGGCCGGCACGGTGCGGGCCGTCGAAACCGCCGCGAGGCGTTCCTGCGTGCCCATGTCGGGGTGGCCAGACGCTCCGCTCACCGAGGAGGCGGTTGCGCTGGTCGCGGCGCAGGCGGTTCGTTGGCATGGGCTCCCCGCTCTCAAGCGGCTACCGTTCTGGACCCTGGGATGGATCTTCCTCGCGCAACCTCTGCTGGATCGGCTCTTCGCTGATTTGTCGCCTGAGTCACGACCGGCCCTGCGGCAAACGCTGCTTGAGAACGCAGACGCCATCCGACTCCAGAGAACTCAACGGATGTGGTTGGCCACCAACGACGCGACGCTCGCTCTCGCGGAGATGGCAAGGCTCGTATCGGGCGATGCCCCGCTTCGTCCCGTCGATCTGTTCCCAGTGATCAACCTGACTGACTCCTCCGCACAGAGAATCCGCGCACACGTGCCTGAGCCCCGACAAGCCGACGACGCCCGTGCGTACGCAGCGGACGTGGCCACCGTCGCGGCTTCGCTGGCGTCCGGTTGAGCCGTCGAGCACCGTCACGATGAGCAGTCCGCAACCCCATGCGTCAAACGAGCGCATAGACACTGATGTGCTCGTCGTCGGCGCGGGTCCAGCTGGGTCGGCTGCCGCAACTTGGGCTGCTCGTTCGGGTCTTGACGTTGTACTCATAGACGCGGCTCGTTTCCCCAGGGACAAGACGTGCGGAGACGGTCTGACTCCTCGTGCCATAGCCGAACTGAACCGCCTGGGCATGGCGGGTTGGCTGCGTGGGCGGACGCGGAACTGGGGGGTCGTAGCGAACGCCTTCGGGCAGTCATGGCACCTGCCGTGGCCAGCAAGCAGCTTCCCCCCGTATGGAAGCGCCACACCGCGCAGCGAACTGGATGAGGCTCTTCTGGCCGTCGCACTCGCCGCCGGAGTGCGGGTTCACCAGGAAACCAGAACCCTCGCGGTCGAGCGGTCAACTTCCGGCGCCGTGAGATCCGTGACTTGCTCCAGTGGAGCCGAGTCCGTGGTCGTGCGCTGCAGGCGCTTAATCGTCGCCGACGGCGCCCGCTCCAAGACCGGGAAGATGCTCGGGCGCATCTGGCACCGCGAAACGATCTACGGAGTTGCCGCGCGCTCATACGTCCCCAGCGCGCGGGCGGACGAACCTTGGATCACGTCCCACATGGATCTGAAGGACCCGTCTGGGTCAGCGCTGCCAGGCTACGGCTGGATCTTCCCTCTCGGGAACGGTGCGGTGAACCTGGGAGTCGGCACTCTTGCCACAGGTGATCGTCCGGCCAACATCAACCTGAGCAAGCTGCTGCACCAGTACTACCTGGCCCGCCGAGATGAGTGGGGGATGACCGGCGAACCGGACTCCGTGCGCTCAGCCCTCCTTCCAATGGGCGGATCAGTCAGCGGCATCGCCGGACCGAACTGGGTCCTCATCGGCGACGCCGCTGGCTGCGTCAACCCACTGAACGGTGAGGGCGTCGACCACGGTCTGGAAACCGGCCGCATGGCAGCGGACCTGCTGGCCTCAGGCGCCGGGCTCGCCAGGCCGGGTCAGGACTTGAGCCGCGCGTGGCCCCGCCTCCTGGGTGACCGATACGGCCACACCTACTCAGCTTCGCGGCGTGTCGGACATCTGTTCTTGAATCCGAGGCTTCTGTCAACGGTGGGACCGTACGGGATGCGCTCGCGCGCGCTCATGAACACGATCATGAGAATCGCTGGGAACTTCATCACGGATGAGGACACAGACCTCATCGCCCGTCTCTGGCGAGTGGCTGGCCGCTGGTCATGGGACAAGGACGAGCGTCCGCCTTTCTCGAACTGAGCCCCACCTGGCGGGGATCGGCACGCTCGCGATTGCAGAAAACAGCCATATCACCCATATGGCGTATCTCAGCTGGCTGGCTGGCCACCGATACAACACACAAGGAACGCTGGAGGAGTCATGCACTCAGGCCGAGCGCGTAACTGGCGCACCCTTCTCGTCAGCGCGGCGGCGTTTGCCCTCGTGCTGCCTCTTGGCGTCGGCACTCCTGGTGCTGCTGCGGTAACCAGTGAGCACCTGTTGTCCGTGCCCGAGGGACAGATTGAGCACGTGACCGCAGCGGTTCAGGAATCGGGCGGGACGGTTCTTGAGTCGTTCGAAGTAGCGTCCGCTCTCCTTGTCCAACTGCCGAACGGGGCACGCATTCCCGAGGACGCGACCGTAGTGCCTGATGTCGCCATGCAGTTCCAGGCCGCGGACGCCGCCACGGAGACGCCCGCAGCCAATACATACCGCGACACGATTGGTGCCTCCAGCAGCCTGGACGGCTCCGGCGTGACAGTGGCGCTTGTTGACACCGGGGTCGCCGACACTGGCGAGACCCAAGTAACTCACGTCAACGTCAGCGACGGCCCGGACGGGGACGGGCTGGGCCACGGCACGTTCCTGTCAGGGATCATCGCCGGGGACGGGGCATCGTCGGGAGGTGCCTACTCTGGTGTCGCACCGGGAGCCAGGATCCTCGACGTTCAGGTCGCGATGCCCGATGGATCGACTTCGCTGTCCAAGGTCCTGTCCGGGCTCCAGGAAGTCGCCGATCGATCGGCTGGGGACCGTACCATCAAGGTCGTCTCGCTCGCGCTGTCGAGCGGAAGTCCGCTACCGCCCAGCGCTGATCCTCTAACTAGTGCGCTGGACCGGCTCTGGTCACGTGGGCTCACGGTTCTGGTCGCGGCAGGCAACGGCGGACCGAAGTCTGTGACATCTCCGGCTTCGGATCCGACGCTTCTCGCAGTCGGAGCGGTAGCTGAAAACAGGACGGCGAGCCGGTCCGATGACACGGTGGCCGACTTCTCGGCCTACGGCAAGAAGTTCGGCCGTATGAGGCCGGACATCGCAGCTCCGGGTGTGTCCCTGGTCTCGCTGCGCGCGCCTGGGTCTGTCGCCGATACCGAGAACCCTGAGTCCCGCGTGTTGGACAAGTACTTCACGGGCACTGGAACTTCGATGTCTGAGGCAGTCGCGGCTGGAGCCGCAGCCGCCTTGCTCGGGGCACGGCCGGGGTTGACCCCGGATCAGGTCAAGCAGCTTCTGGTCGGAACAACCTACTCGGCCGATGGACTCACCAAGGGCGCCGGATCGGGCGGACTGGACCTAGCAGCCGCAGCGGCAGCCAAGATCGCCCGCACTCGCCCACTGCCCGCAGCGACGCGTTCCACCCGATTCGCTCCCGATGAAGCCGACGCGAGCACGTGGGCCGCCTTCGCCGCCGCCTGGGCAGACGGCGATCTGCAAGCCGTCATTGACGCGTGGAAGGCGCTGAGCCCCCAAACCCGCCGTTGGGCGGCTAGCGCGTGGTCGCTAGCGGTGTTGGAGCGCGCGCTGGCGACCAGCGAGGATGACTTCGAGCTGCGAGTCTGGGAAGGTCGCCGCTGGGCAACACAGAAGTGGCAAGGTCGCCGCTGGGCCGATGACGCATGGGTTGGTCGGCGTTGGGCGGGTCGCCGCTGGGCCGATGAGGACTGGGCTGGTCGGCGTTGGGCGGGTCGCCGCTGGGCCGATGAGGACTGGGCTGGTCGGCGTTGGGCGGGTCGCCGCTGGGCCGATGAGGTCTGGGGAGGCCGTCGCTGGGCCGAGAACGACTGGCTAGCGGTCGCGTGGACTGGCCGACGTTGGGCCAGCACCGACTGGGCAGGTCGCCGCTGGGCAGACGAGGCCTGGGCAGGTCGCCGCTGGGCTGACTTCGACTGGAGCGGCCGACGCTGGGCTGATGAGGTCTGGGAAGGCCGCCGCTGGGCTGACGTGGCATGGGAGGGCCGACGCTGGGCTACCGAAGTTTGGAACGGACGGCGCTGGGCCGTGACAGGCTGGGGGCAGTAGCACCTAGCCGGAGGCAGGATGACGGAGATTCCAGGTCCCGGTCGCCTGCCGGTTCTCCCGGAGGCCGAGCACGAGAGGCGATCCCGGCACCTGTCGGCCGTGATCATCGCTGCTGTGTTCACCGCAGGGATGGCATCGGTGATCCTGACCGCGTGGTGGTCGACTGACTGGCCTGTGCCATCCGCTCAGTACACGGCGGCGACCATCTGGCCCTACATCGCCTTCATCGCGGTAGCGACATTGGCCGAGATCATCTACGTACCGGTTCGACACGGCGATGGAGTCGAGGATCTGACGTTCTTCGAAATCCTGGTCGTGGGCGGAGTCCTGGTGTTCCTTCCTGTAGTTGCCCTCGTGTGCCCGCTGATCGGCTTCGCTGTAGCTGAACTCCTACTGGGGCGACCACTGCGGAAAGTACTGTTCAACACGGGTTCCTACGCTTTGGCAGCCTCAGCCCTCATCCTGATCTACGCAGGAGTGGCCGGGACAGGGTCCCGGTTCGGAGCGAGCTCCGTTGTCGCGCTGCTGCTCGGTGCGGCGGTCTTCGTAACCATCAACTTGGTCTTGCTCGCGTGGATCCTGAACGTGGCTCAGGGCGTTCCGTTCAAGGAACTGATCCGCGACCAGTGGGTGCTGTCGGTGAGCATGGCGGTCGGAAGCGTAGGTGTCGCGGCAACAGCCGTCGCGATGGTCAAGTTCGCTCCAGCCCTGGCTGTGTTCTCGCTCGTGCCAGCCGCGGCCCTCTGGTACGCCTACCGATCCTCGGCGGCCCACACACACGCACTCGAGCGCAACCGCTGGCTGGTACGCCTCAACTCCCTGGTCACAACTCTCACCGCGCCACACATCCTGGTACCGGGCGCGGCCAACGCGATTCGCCATGTGTTCGGGGCCGACACCGTGCGGGTAGTTCTGCCAACCGTTGCCTACGGAACCATCGACTCCCAGCCACAAGTGATCTTGCTCGACCCCAGCGCCGGCGACGATCTAGCGGTCACTGCCGCCTCGGAATCGGTCCAGCAGATCCCTGGCAGCGCCCTCCCTGACGGCTGGGTGTCGGGCTGCCTGGTGCGACTCGACACCGGCGATGACAGTCCCGGCGTTCTCATGCTGGGCGCGTCTAGACGGATTCCAGGGCTGCAAAGGCTCCTTCCCTGGGCGCAGGGGGAATGGCACCTGCGCGATGTCGACGCCCCCGTTCTCCAGGCTGTCGCGGCCTCGACTGCTGGCGCGATACGCGCCAGCCAGCACCTAACGGCCTTGGCGGAGGAGACGGCCAAACTCAACGCCGTCGTGGACCACGCCACCGACGGCATCGCGGTCATGGATGCCACGCGCGCGTTCGTGATGTGGAGTCCCGCTATGGCGCGCATCACCGGGGTATCCGCCCAAACCGCCCTTGCGAGTGTGCCGTCGCCAGGGACCGACGACCCAGTGGCGGTCCTGGCGCGCGTAGCCGAATCGGCCAGCTCCTCGGCGGACCAGGCCAGCTCGCTTCTTACGCGGATCACCAGGGACTCCGAGGACCGAGAACTGCGAGTCTGGGTTGTATGGATCGACCACTCCGCCGTCGATCTCGCCCAAGAACCGGAATCCCGCCGCCTGGCCATCCTCACCGCCCGAGACATCACGCAGGAACGTCGGGTCGAGCGCATGAAGGCTGACTTCATCGCGACGGTTTCGCACGAGCTGCGCACACCCATCACTCCGATCAAGGGATATGCCGGGCTTCTGGCCGACAAGTGGGACCGGCTGGCGCCCGAAAAGCGTGTCGATATCCTGAACACGATTGTCGACCGGGCCGATCACTTGACGCGCTTGGTGGACGACCTGCTGCTGGCGTCGCGGGCATCGGATACGTCGGCACGCCTCACCGTGGAGATGACAGATGAGGATCTGCTGGAAGTTGTTCACGAGGCGCTCAAGATGTTCCCGGGCGAAGCTGACCGCGTCCGCGTCACGGGATCGGGTGTCACAGTGTCGTGCGACAGAGTCAGAGCGATTCAATGCTTGGCGAATCTGATCGGGAACGCGCTGAAGTACTCGCGGCCCGGATCGGCCGTTGGTGTGGAGATCCGGCGGGAGGAGGGAGGATCATGGGCAACGGTGTCGGTGATCGATCACGGACTTGGAATACGTCCTGATCAGCTGGAGAAGGTGTTCGAGCGCTTCTATCGTGTGGAGGATCCAATGACGATGACCACAGGGGGAAGCGGCGTCGGTCTGTTCGTCTCGCGTGAGCTCGCACGGGCGATGGGCGGCGACATCGACGTCATCTCACAGATCGGCGAGGGCAGCAGTTTCACGCTCCGCCTAAGACCAGCTGACTACGAGGCGGGTTTCTGATGGCAACGGTTCTAGTCGTCGATGATGAGCCCTCAGTGCGCTCGCTGCTACGCGACGTCCTCGAACTGGATGGGTATGACGTCATCGAAGCCGCCGACGGGGAAGAGGCGCTACGAGAAATCGCGAGATCCCTGCCCGACTTCGTGATTCTCGACATCATGATGCCGGGCATGTCTGGGCTTGACGTCCTACGCCGACTTCGAGTCGAGCACACCGTGACGGACCTGCCGATCATGCTGCTCACAGCGGCGACCGACGACGAGACGACATGGGCTGGCTGGACCGCTGGGGCGAGTGTCTTCATACCGAAACCGTTCGACCCAGGTCGCCTGCTCGACTGGATCGAGAAGCTACTAGCCAGCGATCAGCCCAAGAACTAAGGACACGTAGACACGAATGAAGAGAATCACGCTAGAGCAGCTGCCCACTGTGCTCAGCGGCTTGCCAGACAACCCTCGAGTCGTCGCGTCCGGGAACTTGGCCACACCGAGAGCCATCCTCGGCGCGACCGACCAGGCGCTGGAGCGCTACGTCTTGAACGTGCTCAACGCTCAGTGTGAGCTACCGGACCGGGAGGGCGTGACCTACGAAACGGCATTCGTCGGACCGCGCATGCGCAAGAGTCCGCGCCTGAAGTACGTACCCTGCCGGTTGAGTCTCGTCCCGGTTCTGTTCCAGAAGATCATGCGTCCGGACGTCGTACTGATCCACACTTCAGCCCCGCACAACAACTCAGTCAGCCTCGGGATCGAAGTCACCGTGATGCCTGCCGCCATGGAGGCCTGCCGCGCGGGATGTGGCATCGTGATCGCGCAGGCGAACTCGAACATGCCCTACACCTACGGCGATGGGGTCTTGCACGCGGACGAGATTGACTACCTGGTCGAGGTCGACGAAGAGGTCCCAACACACGCCAGTTCACCTCCTGACGATGTGTCCCGACAGATCGCCGACAGAATCGCCACGCTCGTGGATGACGGGTCCACGCTTCAAGCGGGGGTCGGCGCCGTTCCGGATGCCGTGATGTCGGGGCTGACGGAGCGCAAGGGGCTTCGCGTCTGGTCGGAGACGTTCAGTGACGGCGTTCTGGATCTCGAGCAGCGAGGCCGCACCGACGACAGCGTGCCCCTAACGGCATCGTTCGTGACCGGCAGCCGCGAACTGTACGGCTGGGTGCACCTCAACCGGAGAGCGAAGCTACTCAGGACCGAGATGACCAATGCCCCGGGCCGAATCGCCAGACAGCGGGCGATGACCAGCATCAACGGTGCATTGCAGGTGGACCTACTGGCCCAAGCGAACGCGTCCCGGATTGGTGAGCACGTGTTCTCGGGAATCGGCGGGTCTACGGATTTCATCGTCGGCGCCCTTCACTCCCCTGGCGGAGCCGCGTACATCACACTGCCGTCTTGGCACGCGAAGGCGAACGTGTCCACGATTGTTCCGATCATTTCCCAGCCAGTGACGTCCTTCCAGCACTCCGCGATAGTCACGGAGCAGGGGCTCGCCCACGTGTTCGGCTGCTCCGAACACGAACAGACCAGGAACATCATCAGCCAGGCCGCTCACCCGGACACGCGTGACGAACTCTGGGCGGCCGCCCGAGACCTGTGGCGCGCGTAACGCCGGTTGCGGCAGACATGGTATGACAGTTGCCTGATGGCAAGTCCCCGCTTTCGCGTCCTGACCATCTGCTCGGCCAACATCTGCCGGTCGCCCGCCGCGGAGACCCTGCTGCGCCGCGAGTTGAAGGCGTGGCCCGATTCGGTTGCCATCGCCTCGGCCGGGCTGTGGACTCCGGGTGGGTTTCCCGCATGCGATCTATCGGCCGCTCTGGTTGGAACGCCCGACCCCGACCTGGCGCACATGTCACGTCAGCTGACGGCGGACATGGTGCGCGACGCCGACCTGATCCTCACCGCTGACCGGACTCACCGGGCGGAGATCGCCACTATCGATCCGCGCGCGCGGCACAGGGCATTCACCTTGCGGCAGGCCGCGCATCTGAGCTTGCCGATCGTCGAGTCGCTCAAGGCCTCAGAGCTACCGGAGGGCGCCCCAGCGCTTCCCACCGATCCCACGGCGAGGCTGCGTTGGTTCGCAGCGGAGCTCGACGCCGGTCGTGGACTGGCACCGGTGCCTGCCGTCCTTGAGCCTTGGGACCCAGAAGACGTCCCCGACCCACACGTTCTCGGCTACCAGCTCCACAGCTCCGCGATCGATCTGATCAAGGCGTCGGTTGCCGATCTGGTATCCGTGATGCGGGCGGTGTTGAAGTCGGATCCTCTGGGTACAACGTAAGATCACCGTGAATGCGACCAGGAGGTTCTAGGTGTCCTCAGCCACCCTCGTCAGCGATGACGCGGTACTGGATGTCCTCGAAGCCGAGGCGATCCACGTCTTCCGGGAAACCGCGGCAGCGTTCCGCAAGCCGGTCCTGCTGTACTCGATCGGAAAGGACTCCTCGGTCCTGCTTCACCTGGCTTTGAAGGCCTTCGCTCCCGCACCCCTTCCGTTTCCCGTGATGCACATCGACACCACGTGGAAGTTCCAGGAGATGATCCAGTTCCGCGACCGCAGGGCCGCAGAACTTGGACTCGACCTGATCGTCGCGACGAACGAGGAAGCCCTGAACGAAGGCGTGTCGCCGTTCACCCACGGAACCCACGAATACACGCGGCTGATGAAGACTGTCGCGCTGCGCGAGGCTTTGGACGAGTACGGCTTCGATGCCGCGATCGGTGGCGCTCGTCGCGATGAGGAACGCAGCCGCGCCAAGGAGCGAATCTTCTCTCTGCGCGAACCTGGGCACCGCTGGGACGCGCGCAAGCAGCGACCCGAGTTCTGGCGCACCGCGAACACCCGGCTCGCCGAAGGCCAGACGATGCGATCCTTCCCGCTGTCCAACTGGACCGAGCTCGACGTGTGGCGCTACATCCGCCGCGAGCGGATCGACATCGTCGACCTGTACTTCGCCAAGCCGCGACCCGTCGTAGACCGTGACGGCGTCCTGATCATGGTTGACGACGAGCGGCTTCCGCTCCGAGAGGATGAGGTTCCCCAGAATCGCACCGTGCGCTTCCGGACCCTGGGCTGCTATCCGTTGTCCGGCGCCGTGGAGTCCGACGCTGCCGACCTGGACACACTGATCCAGGAGATGAGTGACTCAAAGCTCTCCGAGCGCGCCGGGCGCCTGATCGATGGAGAAGGCGGCAGTTCGATGGAGTCGAAGAAGGCGGAAGGGTACTTCTGATGCCGACAACTGACTTACCCGGCTCGCGCACGCCAGGACCCGCGCCGGTCCTGCGGCTGGTCGCCTGCGGTTCGGTGGATGACGGCAAGTCCACACTGATCGGCCGACTGCTGGCCGAGACCGACTCGGTCCCCATCGACCAGCTTGAGTACGCACGCAGAACCCGCCGGGGTGGATCGACGATTCCGGTCGGCGAGATCGACTACTCCTTGCTCACCGACGGTCTCGAAGCCGAGCGCGAGCAGGGGATCACGATTGATGTCGCCTACCGGCACATGTATCTGCCCAGCGGTCGACGTGTGATCATCGCTGACGCCCCCGGCCACGAGCAATACACGCGCAACATGGCCGTCGCCGCCTCAACCGCCGACGTAGCTGTGCTGCTGGCCGATGCGGCCCGCGGGCTGCGGCCGCAGACATTCCGCCACCTGACTGTGTGCGCTCTCATGGGTGTTTCCAGCGTCATCATCGCCATCAACAAGATGGACCTAGTCGGCTTCGAGCACGCGACGTACGAGGAGCTGTCCGGCGGTGTGCGCGCGGCGGCTGCCCGGCTGGGCATAGATGAAGTGACGACCATCCCCGTCAGCGCGGTCACAGGAGCCAACGTCATCGAGCACGGCCCCGAGATGCCGTGGTACCAAGGCGGCTCAGTTCTGGACGCGCTGGCGGCTTGGGATCCCACCGTCGACTCGACCGAAGCCGCCTTTCGACTGCCAGTGCAGATCGTGCTTCGGGCTGCGGGCAACTTCCGCGGATACGCGGGCACAATCGCATCAGGGAAGGCCCATGTCGGCGACAAGATCGTGATCGCTGACTCAGGCGTGTCGGCCGCGATCGAGCGCATCGTAGCCGGCGGGCAGGACGTAACCGAAGCCTCTTCGGGGCAGGCGGTGGCGGTGACGCTAGACCGCGAAGTGGACGTAACTCGCGGGGACCTAATCGCCGAAGAGGGCGCTTCCCAAGCACAGCCCGCTGACCGCTTCGCCGCTGATCTGGTCTGGATCGGCGAAGAGCCCCTAGCTCACGGCCGCTCGTATCTGCTCTACGCGGGTCCACGCGTCGTCCCCGCGACGGTAACGTCCGTGCGGCACAGGCTGGATGTCGTCACCGGACGCCATGACGCCGCGCGGCTGCTGAGCATGAATGACATCGGACGCGTCGAACTCGCCACTGACTCCCCTATTCCCTTGGACCCGTACACGACCTGCCGCGAGAGCGGAGGGTTCCTGCTCGTCGACCGCGTCACGAGCGATACGGTCGCTGCCGGGCTGACCCGCTACGCCATGCGTCGCGCGTTCAACGTGACGCCGCATGACTACGCGGTCGACAGGGAATCCAGGATTCGCCTCATGGGGCACCGGCCACGCGTCATCTGGCTGACCGGGCTGTCCGGGTCAGGCAAGTCCACGATCGCCGACGCCGCCGTTGCGATGCTCCACAGCCAGGGAGTGCATACCTACGTCCTGGACGGCGACAACGTCCGGACGGGACTCAACCGCGACCTCGGATTCACGCCGGAGGACCGGGCCGAGAACGTGCGCCGCGTCGCGGAGGTCGCCCAGCTCATGGCCGACGCTGGATTGGTCGTGCTTGTTGCTCTGGTCTCCCCGTACCGCTCGGACCGCCGGGCCGCCCGGAACATCTTCAAGACGGGCGAGTACGCGGAAGTCTTCGTGGACACGCCACTGTCAGTGGCGCAAGGAAGAGACCCCAAGGGGCTGTACCGGAAGGCCGCCGCGGGTCAGCTGCCGAACCTGACTGGCGTTGGTCAGGAGTATGAGCCTCCCGAGGACCCAGAGTTGCACCTCAACGGCGAGGATGAGGTGGCGGTCTCGGCCGAACGCCTTGCCCGCCTCGTGCTCGGCGACGCCTAGTCGCACGCTCAAGCCGTGGTGCCCGTGGCCGATCCAGCGGCTTCAAGCCTCACGCTGGGGGTCCCCCCACGAAGTGGGGGACTGGATCCGACCCCGGGCACCACGGCTTCAGGCCTGACGCCGCTTGATCCGGGGCTCGCGGCCATGAGATTCCGCGAAGTTGGCACCGATCCACGCGGCATTCTGCTATCCATAGCCGGTGACAGGCTCAGCATCTGCCTTTGAGTACCTGAAGGTAATCACCTTCCACGAGTTCATCGGCACGTCAATCATGATCGTCATCGGCTGCGGTGTGGGTGCGCTTCAGCGGTTGAGCAAGAGCTTGGGTCACGGTTCCGGCGGATGGGCCTTGACTGCGTTCGGCTGGGGCATGGCGGTCTTCGTCGGGGCCAGCGTCGCTTGGCATTCCGGTGCACAACTGAATCCGGCAGTCACCCTGGGACTGACTCTGATCGGACAGAACACTTGGGCCAAGGTCCCCTTCTACGTAGTCGGCCAAGTGCTGGGCGGAATGTTCGGGGCCTTGCTCGTCTATTTGCTCTACAAGAAGCAGTTCGACACAGACACGCATCGACCCACTACCGGCACGATCTTCTACACCGCGCCCGGAGTCCGATCCCTGGGATGGAACACCGTCAGCGAGGCCATCGCCACGTTCGTCCTTGTCTACTGGATCGTCCAACAGTCTCCGTGGGTGCCTCAAGTGGGAAACGCTCATCCGAACTACGGAAACATCGCCCTGGGTTACGCCGGCGTCGCGTTCGCCGTAATAGGGGTTGGCGCCGGGCTCGGAGGTGCTACGGGCTACGCGATCAACCCGGCCCGCGACTTCGGGCCGCGCGCCGCCTACGCCTTGCTCCCGATCCGCGACAAGCAACGCATCGACTGGGGTTACGCCTGGGTACCCATCGTCGGACCGCTAATAGGAGCCGCTGTGGCCTCCGGACTGTATCTGCTGACCACGCCGTTTTGACCGCCACGACAAGACCGGCGAGTTGAGATTCGCGCGGTGAACCTGAAACTGATCGTGCGCGAACGAACTAGCTGAAGCCGAGGGTCAGAAGGCGCCCTCTGGAAGCTCCATGATGCCCAGGTCCGTACCCTGCGTCACTTCCCGCTCAGCGGCGAGAAGCGGCAGGCGGTTGCTACAGAACCACCTCGCCGCGGCGACCTTGCCCGTGTAGAAATCGCGATCGGACGGTGACGGATCCCCAGCAAGAGCTGCCTGAGCGACCTCGGCCTGACGCACTAGCAGCCACCCGATGACGAGGTCTCCAGCCATCATCAGCAACCGCGTGGTGTTCAGCCCGACGAGGTTGATCTGCTGGATGTCTGTCTGCGAAGCCATGGCCCATTCGCCAAGCTTGCCTATGGTCAGCTGCACATCCTCCAAGGCGCTTCCAAGCAACTCCCGCTCGCGCGACAGCGAGTCCTGAGCGCCCCCGCCCTTGACCGTGTCGGTGATCTGGGACGCCAGGTGGAATACGGCCTTGAACTGGTCGCGGACCATCTTGCGGAAGAAGAAGTCCAGGCCTTGGATAGCCGTGGTTCCCTCATAGAGGGTGTCGATCTTCGCGTCACGGATGTACTGCTCGATCGGGTAGTCCTGCAAGTATCCGGATCCACCCAGAGTCTGCAGGGATACCGCCAGCAGCTCATAGGACCGCTCCGAACCCACGCCTTTGACGATCGGCAGTAGCAGGTCATTCATCCGCTCTGCCAGGTCCACGTCGATGTCGGCCTCGCCAAGTCGCGCGGCGCTGATCTGGTCCTGCCACGTCGCCGTGTACTGAACGAGCGCCCGCATGCCCTCGGCATAGGACTTCTGCAGCATCAAGGAACGCCGCACGTCCGGATGGTTGATGATCGTCACGCGAGGTGCGGTCTTGTCCAGCATCTCCGCCAGCTTGGCTCCCTGGACCCTCTGCTCCGCGTACTCAAGACAGTTCAGGTAGCCGGTGCTAAGGGTCGCGATCGCCTTCGTGCCGACCATCATCCGCGCGTATTCGATGACCTGGAACATCTGGGCTATGCCCCGATGCACGTCACCAACGAGGTACCCGATAGCGGGCTCCTTGTCGCCAAACGTCAACTCGCACGTCGTCGATACCTTCAGGCCCATCTTCTTCTCGAGGTTGGTCGCGTAGACGCCGTTGCGCTCGCCCAACTCACCGGTCTCGAGGTCAAACAGGAACTTGGGCACGACGAACAGGCTCAGCCCCTTCGTTCCGGGTCCGCCAGCACCTTCGACTCCCTCTGGCCTCGCCAGCACCAAGTGGATGATGTTCTCCGACAGGTCATGCTCGCCCGACGTGATGAAGCGCTTCACGCCTTCAATCCGGTAGGTCCCGTCGTCGTTCAGGAAGGCCTTCGCCCTGCCCGCACCGACATCGGACCCGGCATCCGGCTCAGTGAGCACCATCGTGGCGCCCCAGCCCAGGTCCACCATCAGTGATGCCATGTGCTTCTGCTGCTCGTTGCCGAGCGCGTGAAGGATCGCGGCGAATCCAGGCCCCGACATGAACATGAACGCGGGCGGGTTGCTGCCTAGGATCAGCTCAGCCACAGCCCAGCGCAGGCTTGGGGGTGACGCGATACCTCCGAGCTCTTCGGGAAGCTCAAGGCGCCAGCCCTCGGCGTCCATCAATGCCCGGTAAGCCGCCTTGAACTCGTCGGGCATCGTGACCGAGCAATCCTTTGGGTCATAGACAGGCGGGTTGCGGTCACAGCTCGCGAAGCAATCGGACAGAGGGCCGCGGGCCAGCTCGTCGGCCTGATGCAGGAACTCTTTGGCGATGTCGACGTCAACGTCCTCGAAAACGCCCTTACCCAGACGGTCATCAACGCCGAAGACCTCGAAGAGGTTGAACTCGAGGTCGCGCAGGTTGCTCTTGTAATGACTCATGCGCTATCTCCCCTTGATCCAAACATGTGCCCCCCAGGCACCAACTCGGGCAGCGGCCCGATGCCGCAGGTTACCCACCAGTAACCCAATGATGATACCCGCTGGCAGATGGCGCAAGGCCATGGCACGTGCTCTGCGTCGCAACTTCGTCACAGGGTTGCGCGGATTAGCACGGTATCTTCGGCGAGGCGGGGGGATGGGAGTGTCGATGCGCGAGCACGTCACGTCGGCTGACCCGCGAAGTAGCACCCGGCGGCAGTGGATCGGGTTCGGGTTCCTCGCCCTGGCGCTGTTCATGATCGCTGTGGACTTGTCGGTCACCGCGGTCGCGGTGCCATCCATCGTTGCCGACCTGGGGATCTCCGCCGATGACGCCAGCCTCGTGATGACGGTCTACCTGGTCGTGGCGTCATCATTCATCGTCTTGATGGGCAAGGTGTCGGACTTGGTTGGGGCCAAGAAGGCCTTCCTCACGGGTGCGATCGTGTTCGCAGTTGGTTCGCTGGTCACGGGCGCGGCGCCGACATTCAGTGTCCTGATCCTGGGCCGCGTGATCCAGGGAGTGGTCGTGGCTGTGGCCATCCCGGCGTCACTTTCCCTGCTGAACCAAGAGTTCCCTAGCGGCAAGGCGCGGGTTCTGGCGTTCTCGATCTGGACTGCGGTCATCGGGTCAGCAACAGCCCTGGGGCCACTCATCGGCGGACTGCTGGCCACGTACGAGTCCTGGCGTTGGGCGTTCTTCATCAACATCCCGATCATGGTCGTGGCCGCGATCGGCGCGGGCATCGCGGTCAGACCGGTGGCGGTCACGCTCAAGGAGAAGGGATTCGATGCCGTCGGCGCGGTCCTGCTGGTCGCAGCGGTCGCCCTCATCACGTTCGGACTTCAGGAGGCAACCGATCTGGGCTGGTGGACGGCGAAGCGTGACACTTTGCTGGGCGCTTCCATCCCCTGGCCTTTCGACATCTCCGCCACGCCGATCATGCTCATACTCGGCGCCGGGCTGCTGGCCGTGTTCGTGATTCTGGAGAAGCACCGCGCCCGCAGGGCGTTGGGCGTAGTGCTGGAACTGAAGCTGTTCAAGGTCAAGAGCTTCACCTGGGGAACCTCGGCGGCAGCGTTCATGACAGCCGCCGTCTTCGGTCTGCTGCTGTTGATCCCGCTCTACTGCCAATTCATCCTTGAAGCCAACCCGCTCGGAGCTGGGGTCACACTCGCGCCGCTGGGCATCGGGATGGCGTTCGGCGGACCGATCGTTTCCAGGCTCAACTGGCCGCTGCGCAAGACGGTCCTGATCATGCTGATCATCCAGCCCATTACCACGCTGGGGCTGATACCTCTCATCCAGCCTGGCGGAGAAGGATGGTGGCTGGCGCCAGTTCTGGTCGTGGACGGATTCGCCTGGGGCGCCGCCTACTCCATCCTCGTGTCCATGCTCCTGGCGGACGTTCCGAAGTCCCTGTCGGGTGTCGCCGGTGGCACCCAGACAGCCGCCAGGCTCCTGGCGGGCGCGATCGGCAGCGCGATCCTGACCACAATCCTCCTGGGCTCTGTTGTGGCACAAATGAGCAGTGTCTCTGGGTCTGGGCTCACGGCCAAGGAGAAAGCCGAGGTCACCCAGCTCTTCCAGTTCTCGTCTCAGCTGCATCAACCGACTACCGACTCAGGGCACACAGTCCACACGCTGAGGACCGTGGCACCTTTCCATCAGGTGATCCAGGACACGAAGGACAACATGAGCGCCGGCGTCCGCTTCGCGCTGCTAGTGGCCGCCTTCCTGTCATTCCTGGGCTTCCTCTGCGGCCTGAAGCTCGACGCCGACGAAAAGGCCTGACCCTGCCCACGACTCGACTCAGCAAGCCCGTACTAGATACGGTCTAAGTTCGCCGCGTCCGAAGGTAGTTGATGCCCGCGTGAAGAAAACGAAAGGGTCGGCCACCTCCCCAGGCGATTGCGCCGCGCGTCCTGACACGGACCAAGCCTGCGCCCCACCCAGCCGCGCATCGGCGGGTGAAGGTGCACCCAGGCGACAGTGGATCGGCTTCGGCTTCCTGCTCCTCGCGATGCTCATCACTGTCCTGGACGCCTCAGCCGCATCCATAGCCGTGCCATCAATCGCTGCCGATCTGAAGATCTCCGCCGGGCCCGCCAGCCTCCTGATGACTGTGCAACTCGTCGTGGCCTCGTCTCTCATCATCCTCATGGGCAAGGTGTCGGATCTGATCGGGGCCAAGAAGGTCTTCCTCCTAGGCGCAGGATTGTTCACAGTGGGCTCGTTGATCACGAGCGTCGCGCCCAACTTCGGTGTCCTGATGCTGGGCCGCGTGGTCCAAGGACTGGTCGTAGCCCTCGTGACCCCGGCGATCCTGTCATTGATGAATCACGAGTTCCCCTGCGGTCGCCCGCGAGCACTCGCCTTCTCGATTCGGACCGCCGTGATCGGGTCGGGTCTCACTCTCGGGTTGCTGATCAGCGGCCTCTTGTCCACCTACGCGTCGTGGCGATGGATCTTCCTAATGAATATCCCGTTCATGGTTACCGCAGCGATCGGTGCCGGCGTTTCGGTCAGGCCGGTCACAGTGAAGCTGAAGGAAAAGGGTTTCGATATCGCCGGGTCGATCCTGCTCGTGCTGTCCGCCATTCTCATAACCTTCGGGCTGCAGGAGGCAACTGATCTGGGCTGGTGGACAGCGAAACCTGACGCGTTGGTCGGCGGCGTGGTTCCGTGGCCGTTCAGCGCCTCGGTGACACCATTCATGCTGATTCTGGGCGTTGTATTGCTACTCCTGTTCGTGTTGGTCGAGAAGGATCGCGCCCGCCGGGCGAAAAGCGCGGTGCTGGATTTCAAGCTCTTCGCGGTGAGGAGTTTCACCTGGGGGACCTCGGCCGCAGCGCTGATGGCCACCCCCGTTTTCGCCATCCCGCTTCTTATCGCCCTCTACGGCCAGTACATCCTCGGCCTCGACCCGCTGGGGACGGGTGCGATGGTCGTGCCGCTGGGCATCGGCGTCTCCGCCGGAGGGCCGATCCTGTCCAGGGTCAACTGGCCACCGCACACAACACTCCTGATCACGCTGATCATCCAGCCCATCGCCTTGCTGGGGTTGCTGCCGCTCGTGCAACCAGACGGACAGGCCTGGTGGCTGGCCCTAGTCCTCGCTGTGTACGGATTCGCCTGGGGCGCCGCCTACTCGATCCTCGTGTCGACGCTCCTGGCTGATGTTCCCCAGTCCCTCTCAGGTGTCGCCGCCGGCACTCAGTCGGCCTTCCGGAAGCTGGCGTCAGCGATCGCCGTCGCGGCCCTTACCACGATCCTGTTGGGCTCCGTGATGGAGGAAATGAGCGGCGTCTCGGAATCTGAGCTGACCGCCAAGGAGAAGTCTGAGATAACCCAGCTCTACGAATTCTCGCCCCAGGTGCATCCGCCGACCACCGATTCGGGGCAGACCGTCCACACGCTGAGGACTGCGGAGCCTTTCGATCGTGTGATCCAAGAGACTGAGGACAACATGAGCGCCGGCGTCCGCTTCGCGCTCCTGGGGGCCGCCTTCCTGTCATTCCTGGGCTTCCTCTGCGGCCTGAAGCTCGACTCCGACGAGAAGGCCTGACGCTGCCGCCGATCTGAGCTACCCCAGGTTCAGGTTTAGGCCCACCGCAGGCGGGCACACTCGTCGAAACGGCCGCTCCGGCCAAAGGCACCAGTTACGGATGGACGCACCCGTTGCAACGGGCGCGTCTGTACCTCAACGGGCGCGTTTGTCAGGAACGGCCGCTAACTCCGAAGGGGGAAACTGGTGATTCCTGTCGATGGCCATTTCTCTGTCAAGCCTCGGCTGATGTGGCGCAAGGTCGTTGCGATACCGACCTCCATGCTCACCGTCGCCTTTTTCGTCGTTAGCACCGTGGTCGCAGCCCCGGCAGCCCCGGCGGCGCAGGCTGCCCCGGCAGCCACCAAGGCCGCAGACTCCGGCAAGAAGTCCTGCACCATCGTGGGCACACCCGGCAACGACCGGATCCGTGGGACAAAGCACCGCGACGTGATCTGCGGCCTCGGCGGTCGAGACATCATCAAGGGCCTGGGCGGGAACGACGTGATCCGCGGCGGCGCCGGTAACGATGTCCTCAAGGGTGGTCGGGGCGCCGATTCGCTCGAGGGCGGCCGTGGAGCCGACCAGCTTAGCGGCGGCGACCGCGCGGACGATCTTGACGGCGGACCCGGCGACGACCTCCTCGACGGGGACGAGGGCGGCGACGACATCGACGGGGGCTCCGGAGATGACGTCTGCTACATGGACCCAGCCGACACTCAAGCGTCATGTCGTTACGACGAGAAGGCGCCGGTATTCAACCTCGTGTCAGTCCCCGAGTCCGTATCCCCGAAGAGGGACCGTGGCCGGTTCGAGATCAGATTCAGAGTCTCGGACGACACACGCCTGTCGCGGTACGAGATACCGCAGGTCTCTCTGAATAGCAGAGCAACCAACTTCCCTCTCATGTCGGTGTCGCTCCAGTCCGGTGACCGACACTCGGGCGTCTGGAAAGCGACTGGCGTCGTGGAGCAGGACACAGCGGAGCTGCCCCTGAAGCTCGAGATTTCCGCGACGGACGAGATGGGCCGGCTCGGTCGCGCCGAATACCCAGACCTCATCCGAGTGGAGGACGGCGCCGCTCTTGAGTACGAGCCACCCGAACTGGTCTCCGCGTCGGTCTCTGGTGACACCGACGGCGTTCTAGATGTCCGCAGCTCGTCGAAGACCCTGACTATCGTCATGAGGGTCAAGGACGCCGGAGCCGGCGTCGATCCAATCGGGGTTCACCCGTCTGCCGAATGGGACGGAATGGGGCACCAGGGCGACTCGCGACGCGTGTCCGGAGATTCGCACGACGGGGTATACCGACAGGATTTCGATATCCCCAAGGACTCCCGTTCAGGGACCCTCTACTTCAAGGTGTATCTGAAGGATCGCCATGGCAACCTCACTGTCGTAGAACTCCTCAATCGCAAGATCCGCCTACTCGGAGTTGAACCGGGAACACATGTCCCGGAGCTGGACAGTATTCGGATCTCGCCACAGCGAATCGCCACACTGAACAACAGCGCCTTGGTCGACGTTGAGTACACCGCCCACGACGCGGACGGCGAAGCGTTCACTCCCGGGGTCTACATGTCGACGTGGGACGGCGAGGCCTTCTGGAACCCGGAATCAATCGAGAGGATTTCCGGAACCGCCTCCAACGGAACCTGGCGTGTGCGGTTCCGCATTCCGCGAGGAACACCGCCTGGGAAACTCGCGGTCACGTGGACCGTCCACCAGTCGGGCAAGTACGTGTACCTAGCTTCTCCCGGCTTCCCCGGGTACGCAGACTTCACGCCACAGCAACTCGGAGGACAGCCCGGGTACGTTGAAGTGATCGACGAACGGTAGCCGTCGGCTCCACGACACACCTCTGCCCCATAGGGCAAGATGGGGCCATGCCTTCGTCTCCCGGACCGTTGGGGGTCCCCTCCCCCCCTTCGCGGGGGGACCCCCAACGAAGTGGGGGAGGGACCGCGCCCGAACCGGCCGAAGAGACCGCCTCGAACCTGAACTCCGTCACCCCGGTCTCGCCGCCCATGTTCAGCATCCCGACGACTCGGACGGTCTTGAAGGCTGGCTGGGTAACCGGGGTCACGTCAACGATCGTGTGCCTGTGCATCCGCGCGCTCGCGTGGATCTTCCGCGTACCGTTTGAGGTCAAGCCGCTAGTGGGGTCCGGCCCGCTTCAGTCGGTGCCGTGGCTCCTGGTATTCGCGGTACCGCTCGCTGCCGGGATGATCGTCTCGCTAGTCGCGGCGATCTTCCTGGGGGTGCGTCGGGCCGCTGGCTGGGTGACGACACTGGGAACCCTGGCGTTCCTCGGACTCGTCTATCTGGCGCTGTCCCAACCGCCCGCCGTGCTTTGGTCAACCAGGATTTGGCTAGCGGTCATGATCGTTCTTACGTGGCTAATCGTTGTGCCGCAGGTGGCGCGAGTGGTCGGGGACGGCGATCCGAAGCTCGCCGCTGCCTATCGGACGTTGCCCTCGCCGGAAGTCACGCCGGGCGCCTGAGACTCTCCCCACCCCAGCGTGGGGAACACTCGGCCGGTGTCCTCGCCAGTCTCGTACACCACCGAGGGCGAACCGACGATCTGGCTATCGGGAGCCCCGACGACGGAGTTGTCCTTCTCGGGATAGTCGATCTGGCTCAGAACCCAGCGCATGGCCTCCACCCGGCCACGCTTCTTGTCGTTGCTGCGCACAACGGTCCACGGTGCGTGCTCGGTGTTCGTGTACCAGAACATCGCCTCTTTGGCTTCCGTGAACGCCTCCCAGCGGTCCAGTGACGCTAGGTCCATGGGGCTGAGCTTCCACTGACGCACCGGGTCGATGCGCCGGATCGTGAACCGCGTGACCTGCTCCTTGCGGGACACCGAGAACCAGAACTTGATCAGTATGATTCCGGTCCTGACGAGCATCCGCTCGAACTCTGGCACCTGCCTCATGAACTCCTCATACTGCCCGTCCGTGCAGAAGCCCATGACGCGCTCGACGCCAGCCCGGTTGTACCAGGAGCGGTCGAACAGAACGATCTCGCCGGCGCTGGGAAGGTGCTTCGAGTACCTCTGGAAATACCACTGTCCACGCTCACGCTCGCTTGGCTTGTCGAGCGCCACTACAGTGGCGCCGCGCGGATTCAGATGCTCCATGAAGCGCTTGATTGTGCCGCCCTTGCCGGCGGCGTCGCGGCCTTCGAACACCAGGCACAGGCGCTGCCCGCTCTCCTTGATCCACGACTGCATCTTCAGCAGTTCGATCTGCAGCAGCCGCTTGGAGTACTCATACTCGCGCCGGGTCATCCGCTCCTCGTATGGGTAGCCCTCGCGCCAGGTATCGATGGGTGTCCCATCCGGCCCAATGAGGATGGGATCGTCCACCTCGTCCCAAGTCCCAGCGACGGAAAGGCCGCGCTCGGTGAACTCATCATCCTCAAGGTCCTGCAACGAAGCGATGATGTCGTGCAGATCCATCACGGCTTCGATGTCGAGGTAATGATGCGGCAAGACGCCTCCCGCTGCCAGGCAAGTCGTATCTCATTGTCAATCCTCGCCGCCTTGCGGCCCGGATACCTGTTCTGCGCGAAACCGGTCCGCTTTGCACACTCTGATGCCCGCTGGATAAGGCAAGGCTTACCTGTGGTGATAGCCTTCTCCTATGCCACTGCCAGCTTCACTCGATCAAGTGCCGATCGGCCAAAGTTGCAGCATCCGCCCCAATCCACACATGCACGACCGCGTCGTTCGGCGCCTGGCCGTGATGGGTCTGCCTCCGGGAACCCTTGTCCAAGTCATCGCCCACGCCACGTCGGGAGCCCGGATTCTCGGCATCGGAGCCAGTCGGCTCGCGATCGACTCACAGGTGGCAAAACAGCTGGAGGTTGATCTCGTCGGCGGAGGACCCGCGTGAAGTCCACGATGCTGAGCAAGTCCTGCGGTTGCGAATCCGCCAGCGACACGCTCGTCCTCGATGACACCGCGACCATTGGGCTTCTTGGGAATCCGAACTCGGGCAAGTCAACGCTTTTCAACGCGATGACCGGGGCCCAGCGAAGCGTCGGCAACTGGCCAGGCACGACAGTTGAGATCGGTCGAGGTTCTGCCAAGCTGCCCGGAGGACACAAGGTCCGCGTTCTCGACCTGCCGGGCGCCTACAGCCTGGACGCGCACGCTCCCGACGAAGAGCTCACCCGGGACCTCATACTCACGTCGGAACGCCCTGAGCTTGTCGTCATTCTCGTCGACGCCACGAGTCTCGAACGCGGGCTGTTCCTGGTCTCGGAGCTTCGCGAGCACAGGTGCCGCCTGTTGGTCGTGGTGACCATGACCGACGTCGCGGCGAAGCGTGGCTTGACCATCGACACAGACGCGTTGGCAGTCAAGATCGGTGTCCCGGTCGTCGCCATCGACCCGCGGCGTCGCGAGGAAGCCGGGCCGTTGATGGATGCCGCCGAAGCGGCTCTGCTCGCCACGCTCCCCGAGGACCTGCCTGCTGGACCTGCCGACGAGGATCCGCTCGCGCGTGAAGAGCGGCGATTCGCGTGGATCCAAGACGCCGCCAGAGCCGCCATGGTGAGCCCTGAGACCGCGCGGGTGACCTGGTCGGACCGCGTCGACCGCATTGTCACCGCTCCGGTACTCGGGATGTTCGTCTTCCTCGCCGTGATGTGGCTGATCTTCCAGGCGACCACGACACTCGCGGTCCCGCTGCAAGACGCGCTGGACTCCTATGTAGTCGTGCCGGCATCGGACTTGACCCAGCAGGGGTTTGACGCCGTCGGACTAGGCGCCAGCCCCGTCGCTGGGTTCCTCGTCAACGGACTCATCGCCGGTGTCGGGACCGTGCTGACGTTCGTACCCCTCATGGCGATCATGTTCGTGCTGCTAGCGCTGCTTGAGGACTCCGGATACCTGGCCCGCGCCGCCATGGTGACCGACAGGCTGATGAGGCGGATCGGGCTGCCCGGCAAGGCCTTCATCCCCCTCATCGTCGGATTCGGATGCAATGTCCCAGCTATCTCGGGTGTGCGTGTGCTGTCGGACGCCAAACACCGACTGCTCACGGCGTTGCTGATTCCGTTCACGTCATGCTCGGCCCGGCTGACTGTCTACGTGATGGTCGCCGCGGCCTTCTTCGGCTCCAACGCGGGAACCGTTGTGTTCCTCATGTACGTGATCTCTGTGGTTCTGATCGTCCTGGTGGGCTACGCCCTCCGCAAGACCCTGATTCGCGCCATGGGATCCGAGCCTTTGATCATCGATCTGCCCGCCTATCACCGCCCGACGTTGCGGCTCGTCTGGTCCGTGACGTGGGTACGGCTGCGCGCGTTCCTGAAGACCGCCTCGGGCATCATCGTCACTACTGTCATCGTTGTCTGGGTCTTGTCGAGCGTTCCCGCCGTTGCCGGGTACTCGTTCGCCGACGTACCAGTACAGGACAGCGCCTACGCGAGGGCCGCGGACACTGTGGCGCCCGTGTTCGCGCCAGCGGGATTCGGGGAGTGGCACGCGGCAAGCGCCCTGATGACGGGATTCGTCGCCAAGGAAGCTGTGATCTCGTCGTGGGCGCAGACCTACTCAGTGACCGAGCCGGAGGACCCCGCGGATCCGGGCACCCTGGGCGACCAGGTCCGCGCCAGTTTCGACGCCTCGTCCGGGGGTCACGGGAGTGCGGCGGCCCTAGCGTTCCTCGTCTTCCTGCTCGCCTACACGCCGTGCATGGCGACAGTGGGTACCCAGCGCCGAGAGATCGGCTGGCGCTGGACGCTCACGGGAATGGCGATTCAGCTCGCCGTCGCCTGGACATTGGCCGTCGCGGTCTTCCAGATCGCGCGCGCGATCGGATCATGATGGCCCCTGCCGCGACCCTGTCCGACGTGCTCGATGCCGCAGCTGCCGGCAGCACGTCGGTGGGAGAGATCGCTCGGAGGACGGGTCTGTCGGCCTCGATGGTCCGAGTAGCGCTCGACCGGCTTTCCGCCCTGCGCATGCTCCAGTGCGATGAGCTTCCGACCGGCTGTCCAGCCTCGGGTTGCTCCGAGTGCCCAGCGGCGGGCATCAACGCGGGAGAGTGCCCCAGCGACCCCATCGGTCGGACCACTGCCTGCTTCAGCGTCGCCAGCGTCTTACCGACCATTTCGGGTCGATCGCGCGAGCGGGAATCGGTGCGCGAGGGGGGAGTTGAACCCCCACGCCCTTGCGGGCACACGGACCTGAACCGTGCGCGTCTGCCTATTCCGCCACTCGCGCGCGACGCCTGAACGCCGCCAGAAGACTAGCATCGCCAAAGCTGTCCCGAAGATCCCCGCAGCGAGGGCATCCCCCGATAGCATCACGCCTAGCGACCGCCCAAACGCCGGATCTGGAAAGGGAGGTGCCGATGGGGTTGCTGGAGAGCTTCGAGCAGCGCCTCGACCAGATGGTCAACGGGACTTTCGCCAAGGCATTCCCGGACGTAGTCGAACCAGTGGAGCTGGCTACGGGGATCCAGAAGGAGATGGACACCAGAGCCGCGATCGTCGGTCGAGGTCGCACAGTCGTGCCCAACGTGTTCAACATCGATCTGGCCACAGAAGACCTGGCTCGCTTGGACGTTCTTACCGATGAGATGCGCGCCGAGTTGGCCCTCGTCGCCCGGCAATACGCGGCCGAGCAAAGATACACGTTCCTCGGAGCGGTGGATGTCCGGTTTCGCGAAGAGTCGAGTCTGACAAAGGGAGTCTTCAGGATTCACAGCCAAGCCGAAGCGGACGCGGGCGAGGCCCCCAAGCCACAGCCACCGATCACCCCAAGGGACGCGACGGGGCATCCCAGGCTCGTCATAGGGACAGCCTCCTACCCACTCACGCGCAGCCACACCCGAATCGGGCGCGGCACTGGCGCGGACATCCAGATCGACGACACCGGGGTTAGCCGGGCGCACGCTGAGATCATCCTGGGTCTGCCGGTGATCATCCGTGACCTCGGGTCGACGAACGGCACTCTGGTGGACGGAAGGAGCGTGGCCGAGTCGCCCCTCCACAACGGAGCCCACATTCAAGTGGGATCTACGGTGATCACCTATAGGGAAATGTGATGTCCGAACTGGCACTGACCCTGTTGCGACTCGGCTTCCTCGTCCTGCTGTGGGTAGGAGTGCTGACCACGCTCAGCGTTCTGAGGCGCGACCTGCGAGCCCCACGGGAGGCACGGCCCGCCGCGTTGGCCGGCGGGGGCGCGATCCCAGTCACTCCACAACCCGCCCGGCGCGCGAGGTCGGGCCGGGCATCACGGATCGTGGTCACCGAGGGCGCCCTGGCCGGGACGGTTGTCCCATTGGGCGGAGCCACTGTGACGATTGGGCGGGCGCAGGACTGCACCCTGGTCCTGGATGACGATTACGCGTCCAACAAGCACTGCCAGATCTACTCATCCAGTGGGGAATGGGTCGTGGAAGACCTCAACTCCACTAACGGAACGTGGCTTGAGAAGACCCGGATAACCCGTCCAACCGTCTTGCACATGGGCGTTCCCCTGCGCATAGGGCGCACGGTCATGCAGCTGCGGAAGTAGCCATGGGGTATCGACTGCGTTACGCCGCCCGCTCTGACGTCGGCATGCGCCGCGCTGGAAATGAGGACAGCGGACTCGCGGCCTCGAACCTGCTCGTTGTCGCGGACGGCATGGGGGGGCACGCCGCAGGCGAGCTGGCCAGCGCGATGGCCGTAGCCACGTTCGCGGAGCTGGTCGGCGAGCCCATGCCAGACGACGAGGTACTGGAACACCTGGCTGCCGGCGTCGAGCTGCTGACCGAGAGAATTGGTGACGTCATCGCGGAGGACCCCAGCAATCAGGGGATGGGCACCACGGTCACCGGGCTCAGCTGGAAGGGCAACCGAGTCGCCATAGTCCACGTCGGCGACTCACGCGCCTACCGGCTGCGAGACGGCCACCTGTCGCAGCTCACCAAGGACCACACCTACGTCCAGACTCTTGTAGACGTGGGGGACATCTCGCCGGCCGAGGCCACGACCCATCCGCGCCGGAACCTGCTGGTTCGCGCGGTCGACGGAATCCACCCTGTCGAGGGTGATCTGTCCATGCGTGAGACGCGACCCGGAGATCGATACCTGCTGTGCACCGATGGACTAACCGGGATGGTGTCGGACGAGACACTCGCCGCTGTTCTCAGGACGGACGCGGACCCGACCGGAGCGGTCACAAGGCTCGTGGACATGGCCCTGGAAGGCGGAGCCCCTGACAACGTCACGGTGGTTGTCGCCGACATCGCGGACGCTGATGACGACGAGCAGCCCAACCTCGAACCCGTAGTCGTGGGAGCCGCCGGGGAACCAGCCAACCGAGCACGCCTGCCTGGACTCCCCTGGCCAGTTGACGAGCAACTGGATCCTGACTACCCCAGCCCACGATCCGGAAGCGTGAACCCGCCGGTGCTCACCGAGGACGCACCGAGCCCGGCGTCGCGTCCCCGCACCAAGCCATGGACGCGGGTCGCGCTGGCCGCGATCACCGGAGTAGTTGTGCTGCTGGCAATTGTCGGCGCCGGTCTGCTTTGGTGGGTGCGGGGGCAGTGGTACGTGTCCACAGCGGACGGTCTCGTCGCCGTTTACCACGGGGTGCCCGGGAGCCTGGGTCCGATCCCACTGCAACGCCTTGAGGAGGTGTCAGCTCTGCAGGTCTCCGAACTGCCCTCTTACGACCAGAGCAGAGTGCTGGGCGGTATTCTCACGCACTCCTTCGATGAGACCACTTCGGTGTTGGATGAGCTGAACCAGCGCGCGGCCGAATGCAGAACCGATCCGGCCACACCAGGATGTCCGGGGTCCGACCGGTGAGCCTCGCGACAACCGCGCCTGAGTCAGAATCCGGCCGACAGTCCACCCGGCGCAACGCCGAGCTCGGACTCCTTGTTCTCGGATGGGCCATCGGGTCGATCGCCCTGGCCAATGTCGTCTGGGCCACCGGCGTGGGCATCACGCCGCGGTTCTGGCTGGCCATCACGGTACTCGCGGCCTTGGGGCTGTTCGCCAACATCGCCGTGAGGATCCTGGCGCCCTACGCCGAGCCGATCATGCTTCCAACCGCGTACTTACTCAATGCCCTCGGCCTAGTGATGATCTACCGGTTGGACATCGCGGAGTCGCAGCGGGCCGCGGACAACGGCAGCCCAGAACCCACTCCACAAGTGTTCGGGCAGCTGACCTGGACGATACTGGGCGTGGCGCTCCTGGTGGCCACTCTGCTGCTCGTCAAGGATCACCGACGACTACAGCGCTACACGTACATCTCCATGGTCGTCGGCGTCGGGCTGCTGCTCCTTCCACTGCTGCCCTATATCGGTCGCACCGTCAACGGCGCGACGCTGTGGATAAACGCCACACCGTGGAACACCGTCAAACCGCTCACTTTCCAACCCGCCGAGCTGTCCAAGATCGCGCTGGCCATCTTCCTAGCCGGGTACCTTGTCACCCACCGGGATGCTCTGGCGATAGTCATGCACAAGTGGCTGGGAATGTCATTCCCGCGCGGCCGCGACCTGGGACCGATCATCGTGGCCTGGCTGATCGCCCTCGCGATCATGGGGTTCGAGACAGATCTGGGCACCGCGCTGATCTTCTTTGGACTGTTCATTGCCATGCTCTACGTCGCGACTCAGCGCCGAAGCTGGCTGTACATCGGCGCGGTGATGGGGATCAGCGGCGCCGCCTTGGCCTACTTCGTGTTCCCTCACGTGCGCCTGCGCGTACAGATCTGGATCGATCCCTTCCCGTACGCGACGGAGCAGGGCTACCAAATCGTTCAGTCCCTATACGGCCTGGCCAACGGCGGCATCCTGGGTACGGGCCTGGGTCAGGGTGTTCCCCAGCTGGTCCCGTTCGCGAGCAACGACTTTATCCTGTCGGCCTTCGGCGAGGAACTCGGACTGACCGGACTGATAGCGATCCTGCTTCTGTACGGGATCCTGGTACAGCGCGGTCTTAGAACCGCCGCGGCTTGCCGGGACGTCTTCGGCCGCCTCCTGACGGCGGGCTTGGCGGTAGTGCTGGCGCTGCAGGTATTCGTCGTGGCGGGCGGAGTCACCAAGCTCATCCCAATGACCGGTCTGACTACACCCTTCCTGTCGGCGGGCGGATCGGCTCTGATCGCCAACTGGATCATGATCGGACTGCTTCTGCGAGTTTCCGATATCACCCGGCGCCCGGACCCAGAAGTGACCTCCCCCGATGAGTCGCTGACCCAGGTAGTGCGCCTGTGACTCGCAGCATCATCCGGCTCTCGGGCGTTTTGGCCGCGCTACTGATCGCGGTGATCGCGAACCTGACTTACATCCAGGCGTTCCAGGCCAACGAGTACAGGACCGCCGCGGGCAACGCCAGGGCGATCATGGATGAGTACTCTCGCGAGCGCGGCCCGATCCTGGTCGGGCGCGAGGCCGTCGCCCGCAGCGTAAGGACGAAGGGGAAGCTCAAGTACCTGCGCGAGTACCCACAAGGGGATCTCTACGCTCCGGCCACCGGCTTCTACTCCCAGGTGTACGGCGCCACTGGCATCGAGAAGTTCGAGAATCCCATCCTGTCGGGCCTCGACGACAGATTGATATTCGACCGGCTCCAGCAACTGTTCGCGGGCAGAGATCCGCAGGGCGGCAGCGTGACCCTGACCCTGAATGCCGCCGCCCAGCAAGCGGCCTTCTCCGGCCTTGCCGGCCGCAACGGCGCGGTGGCAGCCATTAACCCTTCGACTGGGGAGCTACTGGCTCTCGTCCAGTCACCGTCGTTCGACCCCAACAAGCTGTCCTCACACAACTCCAAGTCGATCCAGGCCACCTACGAGGAGCTGATCAAGGATCCCAATGACCCCCTCCTGAACCGGCCCTTGGCGGCCGCCGACCCTCCGGGGTCTTCGTTCAAGGTCGTGGTTAGCGCCGCTGCCCTGGAGTCCGGCAGGTTCACCCCGGACACGGTCATTCCGGGACCGGCGGCGTTCACGCTGCCAGGTACGACGACGAAGGTCAGGAACGCCTCTCGCGCGGCGTGCGGGCCGAACGACAAGGTGACGCTGGCAGAGGCCCTGGTCGTGTCCTGCAACACCGCGTTCGCATGGCTGGCGACTCAGCTCGGCGACGATGCCATCCGGGCTCAGGCAGACAAGTTCGGGTTCGGCCACAGCTTCGACGTTCCGATGCCAGCGGTGGCTGGCAGATACCCGGAGAATCCGGACGTGGCTCAAACCGGGCTCACCGGGATCGGCCAGTTCGACGTGCGTGCAAGCGCCCTGAACATGGCACAAGTGATGGCTGCGATCGCCAACCAGGGCCTGACAATGAACCCCTATCTGGTTCGGGAACTCGGAAGCCCCAGCCTGGCCGTTCTCGACAAGAGCGAACCTCGCGCCTATCAGCAGGCCATGGATCCCGTCAACGCGACGACCCTGATGCAGATGATGGTCGCAGTCGTCGAGAAGGGGACCGGTAGCAGCGCCGCCATACCCGGCATTCGAGTGGCGGGAAAGACCGGCACCGCGGAGAACGGACCCAACGAGCCTACGACAGCGTGGTTCATCGCGGCTGCTCCGGCCGACAGCCCCCAGGTCGCTGTGGCTGTCGTACTGCAGAAATCAGGTGGCAGCGGCAATTCGTCCGCTGGTCCGATAGCGCGCGCTGTCATGCAAGCTGTGCTGGGTCGCTAGGTCCCCAGCCTCGACTCGTAGGTCAGAATGGGGCGGACGGCCCCCGGATCAGGAGGAACTATGAGCGGAAGCGGACCCACGGGTGACGACCCCCGCCCTGAGGACAAGACTCCTTCCGACCTGCCCGCCAGCCCCATCGCGCCCACAGACGGCGGCAAGATCATGCTCGGGGACCGCTACGAGATCGGAGAAACCCTGGGCCGCGGCGGCATGGCCGAGGTGCACGAGGCGTACGACCTGAGGCTCGGCCGCCGGGTCGCCGTGAAGATCCTGCGCCCGGAACTGGCCCGTGACTCCTCGTTCCAGCAGAGGTTCCGCAGAGAAGCGCACAGCGCCGCAGCCCTGAACCACCCAAACATCGTCGCTGTTTATGACACCGGAGAGGACATTCTCGGCAGCGGTCCATCGGCCGTGACAGTGCCCTACATCGTCATGGAATACGTCGACGGGATGACGCTGAGGCAACTGTTGGCCAGTGGTCGGCGGCTGCTTCCCGAGCGCGCTTTGGAGATCACGTCCGGTGTCCTGGCGGCTCTCGACTATAGCCACCGCCACGGGATCGTCCACCGAGACATCAAGCCGGCGAACGTGATGCTGACCAAGACGGGCGAAGTCAAGGTCATGGACTTCGGCATCGCCCGGGCACTGGCAGCCCACGGCCAAACGATGACCGCGACATCGCAGGTGATGGGCACCGCCCAGTATCTGTCTCCGGAGCAGGCACGAGGCGAGGTAGTCGATGCTAGATCTGACCTGTACTCGACTGGCTGCGTGCTATACGAACTGCTTACCGGGCGGCCGCCCTTCACGGGAGAATCGCCAGTATCTGTCGCCTACCAGCACGTCAGCGAGCAGCCGATTCCTCCGTCCCAGATCGACAGCCAGGTGCTGCCGCAGACGGACACAGTGGTGCTTCGTGCCCTGGCCAAGAATCCCGATGACCGGTATCAGACGGCCGCTGATTTCAAGGCCGATGTCGACCGGGCGGTAGTAGGCGCTCCCGTCACAGCACCGGTGCCCGTGATCTCTGATCCGGAGCCGACCGCGGTGATGCCACCAGTTCTGCCGCCGCCCGGAGCGGTGACCGCACAGGGTCCGACCCGCCAGAAGAAGAGTCCATGGCTTTGGGTTGGCGTCGTGGTCGGCATCCTGCTGCTGGTTGCCGGGTCGGTCGCGCTGGCACAGTCGCTGTTCGGGAACGCCAAGCCCGAATCCGTGACTGTCCCCCGGGTCGTGGGAATGACGGTCCAGGAGGCGCAGAACGCACTGAACTCGGTGGGACTGCGCGTTGGAACCCAGACCGCCGAGAAATCCAACAAGGAACCCGGGAAGGTGCTGAGCCAGGACCCAGCCGAGGGCGAGTCCGTGGAGAAGGGGCAGGCGGTCAACCTGTCCGTGTCTGGGGGTCCGGGGCAAACCGTAGTACCGAATGTCGTGGGCATGACTAGCTCCGACGCGGCGCGTCAGGCCCTGGAGCTCAACGAGCTCAAGCTCGGCAACGTCGAGGAGAGGGACAGCGACCAGCCGAAGGGCTATGTGCTGAGCCAGTCACCGCCGCAGGGCACGCAGGTGCAGGTTGGCACCGAGGTCAACATCACGGTGTCCAACGGCCTTGTCACCGTCCCAAAGGTCCTCGGGAACACCGAGTCGCAAGCGCGTACGGCCCTGGGAAATGTCGGCCTGGACGTCAACGTCATCGAGGAGTCGAGTTCGTCGCCAGCGGGTACCGTCATCGCACAATCCCCGAATGCCGGCAACAAGGTCCAGCGGGGCTCAACCGTGACGATAACCATCGCGACGGCGCCAACTGATGCCCCGAACGCCGAACAGGGCATCAACGACGGCAACCCCGACAGGCAAGGTCAGTCCGGGTCGCCGAAGGCAACGCCGCCTCCGGAAGCCGAGGGCGATACCCAAGACTGAGACGGTCGGCTGTCTGACTGGCCAGTGTCAGCCGTGGACGACAGGCGCCAGGCCCGCGGACCTCGCCACGGCGTCGGAATCGCCGCACGTGGTCAGCCAATTCGCGAGCATCCTGTGCCCGCCTTGGGTCAGGACCGACTCGGGGTGGAATTGCACTCCCTCGACTGGTAACTCAGCGTGCCGGATGCCCATGATCACGCCCGACTTCGTCGTGGCCGAGACGATGAGCTCAGCGGGAATGGTGTCGGGTAGCGCAGCCAGCGAGTGATAGCGGGTGGCGGTGAGCGGCGATGGCAGACCCTGGAACACGCCGAGCCCATCGTGGTGGACCTCTGACGTCTTGCCGTGCAGCAGCTCCGGCGCCCGGCCGACGACCGCCCCATGAACGACAGCGATGGCTTGATGACCCAGACACACCCCGAGGATCGGAATCCGGTCACCATAGGCGCGGATCAGGTCGCAGCACACGCCGGCGCGCTCAGGAGTTCCCGGTCCAGGTGACAGCAGGATTCCGTCGTATGCGCTCGCGCGGTGGAGTGCCATCTCGTCGTTGCGGACAACGTCGACCTCAGCATCAAGCTGCTGCAGATACTGGACAAGGTTGAACACGAACGAGTCGTAGTTGTCCACTACTAGGATCCGCGCGGCCACAGTCCAAATGGTCGCACGGTCGGCCGCGCAGGAGCCAACAGGACTTGAGGCCGAGTCCGGGTTAGGCTGCCTCGTCGTGAGCACTAGGTGCTGGATCGTCGGGGCCGCCGTAATCGCTGTGGGAGCGGCGTCGCTGGCGGCCTGCTCGTCATCGCCACCGTCTGAGCCCCCCGAGGCCGGGGCCATGAGCTACTACGGCGTGGGTCGTAAGGACTGCGTTGGCACGGCACGCAACGACACTTCCAAAGTGTGGTTCACGGTCGCTGGCGGCGCGTTGTCAGATGTCTATCAGCCGACCATCGACATCACGAACATGCAGAGCATGCAGTTCATCGTGACCGATGGCGAGACATTCACGGACTTGCAGCTCCGCGACATGACCTACAAGGCTTCAACCGACTCCACTGGACTGGCTTGCACCGTTACTAGCACAGCCAAGTCCGGCAAGTACGAGCTCGTCACAACGTATGTGACCGATCCCCGGGCCAACACCGTGCTTGTGCGCACCCGACTCACCGCGCTTCAGGGCCCCGCGTCGGACCTGAAGCTGTACGTCCGCGTGGACCCCTCCATCAACGGCAACGGAGGCGGCGGTGACCCAGCGACAGGCGGCAATTCCGGCGCCGATTCCGCGACCATCGACGCCGACTCCGGATCGATGCTCAGCTGGGACCTGAACACCAAGACCGCCGCTGCGAACGCTACATACATCCAACCCACGTACCTCGCCGTAAAGGCGAACAAGCCGTTCACCCAGGCTGGCAGCGGATTCGCCGGCACGGGCACCGACGGTCTGACTCAGCTCGACAAGGACCGGAAGCTCACGACTGTTGCGCCCAACGCTGACAACGGCAACGTGACGCAGACGGCCGAGCTTGACACCAGCGGCGGCGAGGTGGTTCTGGCGCTTGGCTTCGGTCAGACCGCGCAGGACGCCACTGGCGCCGCCAGCTCATCGCTCGGTCGCGGCTTCACCAAGGCCATGGGCGACTACCGCTTGGGGTGGAAGCGATACGACGCGTCCCTGAAGAAGCCCGCGGCCTCGCTGCGCGGAGTTCCAGCATCAGCGATGCCGTCCATCGCCGCTAGGTACTGGAAGGCCGCGAACGTGGTCAGGGCCAGTCAGGACAAGACGTTCTCCGGGGCTGTCTCCGCCGGTCTGGCAGCGCCGTGGGGCAACACGTATATGGCGGGTCAGGGCCAGCCGGAGAATCAGGGCATCAACGTCGCGGGCTCCACTGGCGGCAGCCCCCCGTACTTCGGTTCGTACCGGGAGATGTTCTCGCGCGACATGGCCGAAGCCGCCGGTTCAATGCTCGTGGCCGGTGACGTCGACTTCGGGCGGGCGGTGGCGAGGTTCATCCTGGAGAAGCAGCAGCTGCCAACAGGTGAGATCCCCCGGAACAGCCTGCCGAACGGCGAGAAGGCGCCGGACACAAACGGAACTCAGCTCGACGAGAGCGCCTATCCAATCCTGTTGGCCTACCAGTCTGGATTGGGTACGGACGCCGTTTTGTACCGCGAGCACATTCGCAAGACGGCGGACTTCATAGTCTCCAGGGGGCCGTCGTTCGGGGTGGAGCGGTGGGAGGAGCAAACCGGTTACTCGCCCTCGACGATCGCCGCGCAGATCGCGGGCTTGGTGTCGGCTGCCAGGATCGCTGCCCTGAACGGCGATGGCGAGCGCAGTCAGCTTTACCTGGCAGTCGCGGACCACTTCCAGCGCTCGGTCAAGAAGTGGACAGTGACCACCAGCGGGCCTGACAAGCCGGGCCGGTATTTCATCCGAGTCTCCAAGGACGGCAACCCCAACAGCTCGATTTCCTACAGCCTCAACAACGGCTCAGGCACCTATGACCAGCGTGCGGTTATTGATCAAGGCTTCCTCGAACTCACCCGCCTGGGCGTCCTCCCTGCTGATGACCCGGACATCGTCGCGTCTCTTGGTGTGGTTGACCGGTCAATCCTCAACAAGACCCCGAGCGGAGTCGGCTTCAACCGCTACGGCACGTCGGAGCCGGGATCCGAGGACGGCTACGGCGACTGCTACATCCCGGGGCCGACCGATTGCCGGATTCTTGGCAAGCCGTTCCCCGGCGGGACCGGCGAGGAGATGAACACCGGTACCGGTCAGGTCTGGCCACTGCTTTCGGGTGAACGAGCTGAGCACGCTATCGCGCTGGGGAAGTCCGAGCAGGCGGGTGACCTGATCCGCGCGATGCATGGCTTCGCGTCAGACGCCGGGCTTCTGCCCGAGCAGGCCTGGGTGTACGCACCGCTAGCGGCAAGCCCATACGGCAGTGACCCCAGCACTGCTTCCATCGGTTTCGTGCCGGGCAAACCCGGAGGCTCGGCCACTCCGCTGACTTGGGCCGAGGCGCAGTTCGTGAGATTGACTCTCGACCTGTCAGCGAACGAGGTGCTGGAGCAGCCGGACATCGTGCGCAACCGCTACGTGGCTAAGAAGCCGCCGCGCGCCGTGGAACTACGGCTCACCTCGCCCGCGAGCGGATCAGTACCGCCAGGCGCCGAAACGGCCGTCACCGGTCGCACAGTGCCGGGTGCCCAGGTCTCGGTAGCTACCACGAACCTGACTACCGGTGACACGAGCGTGGCATCCACGCGGGCGGACTCCAAGGGCGAGTTCCTGGTCAGGCTCGCCGTCACGTCAGGCTCGTCCCTCACCGCCGCGAGTACCAGCAGGCAGGGAACCGGGTACGCGCAGATACTGATCGGCCCGGTTCCGTCTGCGAGTTAAGCCTGCGGCTCGGACACGCGCGCGGCTTGTCGGGTGGGTGATGGGGCATGATGGATCAACTTCGACAAAGGGAGTATCTAAGTGCCGGAGTCGTCGCGCAGGAAGAAGGATGTCTACACCCCTCCCCCAGAGGCTCGCAGCAGCAAACCGGTCAGGGTGGACAATCCCCGCTGGCTAGTGCCCACGATGGTGGCACTGTTCATCATCGGACTGGCGTGGATTGTCGTGTGGTACATAGCGCCTAACAATCCGCTGATGGGGCCGCTATACGGCTGGAACGTCGCCATCGGATTCACGTTCATCATCGGCGGGTTCTTCCTCTCCACGAAGTGGCAGTAGGGCTAGAGCGTTTCCTAACCCGTTGACGGGCCTTCGCTGGACCCCGGGCATCGGGGCCGGTCCCGCGGCTTCAAGCCTCACGCCGCGGGTCCCGACCCCGGTGCCCGGCCCCCGTCAGCGATCGACCCGTAAGGGGGGTCCCCCCTCCGGGGGAGTTGCCATAACCGCGAATTCCGGGCCGGTAGCAACTCCCCCTCCCCGGCGCTAGGCGCCGGGCGGGGGTACCCCCAAGCGGGCAGATCCATAGCGCGCCGCGCCGCGAGGGTGGCTAGGATTCGCTAACACCCCAGCGAGGAGGGCGAGCTCATGGGCCACTTCAGCTCCCGTAGCCGCAGCTCGTCCCGCAGCCTCTTGGTTGTGGGCGCGCTCGGGCTCATTCTGATAGCCACGGCGGCTTGCGGATCTCAGCCTTCACCCACTTCCTCAGCGGGCTCAACCCCGCCAGGGAGTGAAGTGCCCAACTCGACGCCGACCGGTGCCGCGTCCTTCATGGGTCCAGTCCGCATCGTGCAAGCCAACGGGATCGACATCGGCTACAGGCAAGCGGGGTCGGGTAAGCCGCTCCTACTAATCATGGGGTTCAGCGGCACGATGAGCCTCTGGCAACACGAGTTCGTCAAGTCGCTCGTGGACGCCGACTTCCAGGTGACCATGTTCGACAACCGGGGTGTCGGGTACACGACCGATGACACATCCCGGCCACTCACCATGCAGTTGATGGCGCAGGACACCGCCAGCCTCATCGACGTCCTTGGGCTCGGCGAGCCAACCATCGCCGGATGGTCGATGGGTGGCGAGATCGCCCTCACACTTGCCGGCAGCCGCCCCGATCTGGTCGGCGCGCTCGTCACATCGGGGGGCGACGCTGGCTCCAAGCACTACATCCCACCCACGGCCAAGGCACAGCAGGTGCTTGAGCACCCGACGGACGAAGCCCTGCTCGAACTGCTCTTCCCCCCGAGTCAGGCGGCTGCCGCCCAGGCGTTCGGCGAATCGGTTGCCCTCTTCCCTCAGGAGACGGTGTCCGCAGCGACACTTCAACGACAGCTGCAGGCCGAAGCCGCCTTCTCCAGATACGAGGGAACCTGGGCCAACCTGCCCAATATCACCTCCCCCACCGTGATTGAGAACGGGGCGCTTGACCAAATCACGCGACCGGAGAACGCGCGACTCATCGCAGCGCGGATCCGTGGCGCGGAACTCGTCCTTGAGCCTGACTCCGCGCACGGATCGCTGTTCCAGAACTACGTCAAGTTCACTAGGCTCATCGTGAAAGTCGCATCCGCCTCGTCAGCACCGACACCGTGATCGCCACCCACGCGCACCGGGTTCCCGGCGAGCGAAACGCCACACGCGGTCGAACGCTAGCCAGACAGTGGATGGAGGGAAATGCCCAAGCAGATCACCAACACCGTGGCCATGGTCCGTCCGGTGTCCTTCTACTTCAACACCGAGACCGCGGCGAACGACTTCTTCCAAAGAAACCTGGGCGAGAAGCGCGACATCGTCCAAGCGAAGGCGCTTGTCGAATTCGATGGGTTCGTCGACAAGCTGCGGAGCAAGGGCATAACAGTCCACGTCATCCAAGACGACAACTCCGTGTTCAGCACGCCGGACAGCATCTTCCCGAACAACTGGTTCGTGTCACTTGAGGAAGACAAGCTCGTGCTTTGTCCGATGTTCGCTCAGGACCGCCGGTATGAGCGCCTCAAGTTCTTGGGTAGCCTCGTGGCCGCTCTCGGTCGAGAGACGTTGCAGATCCACGACTACACCAAGTTCGAGCGGGAGAACCGGTTCCTGGAGGGAACCGGCGCGATGGTGCTGGACCGCGCCAACAAGAAGGCGTTCTGCTGCCTTTCGGAGCGAGCTGACGAGGGTCTGTTCAGACAGTTCTGCTCGGACTTCGGCTTCAAGCCGATTCCCTTCCACGGCTTCCAGACCTACCGGGAGAAGCGCGTGCCCATCTACCACACGAACGTGATGATGGCGATGGGAGAGAAGTTCGCGGTGGTCTGCCTGTCCGCCATCGACGACTCAGACGAGCGGAAGATGGTCGCCGACGAGCTCAACGACAGCGGCAAGCAGATCCTCGACGTCTCCGAACGCGAGATCGACAACTTCGCGGGCAACGAAATCGAACTCGAAGGGACCGGCGGCAAACGCTACACCGTAATGACCCATTCAACGTTCAAGGTGCTGACCGCACAGCAGAAGGCGGAGATCAAGAAGTCCAGCGAAATCCTGGTCGGCGACGTTGAGACCATCGAGGAGTACGGCGGCGGATCAGTACGGTGCATGATCTCGGAAGTGTTTTGAGAACCGAGCGAACGGAAGCCATGGACAACCAGCAGGAAGAAACTGCACGAAGCAGCTACAACCGAATGAGCAAGGTCTACGCCTTGATGTCGGACAGCAGCGAGAAGCGCTTCATCTCCGAAGCGATCGAGGATCTGTTGAAGCCGCAACCGGGCGAAGTTGTCCTTGAGCCCGGATTTGGCACCGGACAGGCACTGGCAGCCCTCGCTGAACTCGTCGGCGCGGAGGGCCGCGTCTACGGCATCGACATCTCCGACGGCATGGTGGAGCAGACTCGAAAGCGCCTCGAGAAGCACGCGCTGCTCGACCGGGCCGACATCAGCCGGGGTGACGCAACTTGCATGCCCTACGCGGACTCCATGTTCGACGCTGTCTTCATGAGTTTCACCCTTGAGCTGTTCAGCGATGACCAAATCCCGGTTGTCCTCGCTGAGGCGCGCCGAGTCCTAAAGCCCGACGGTCGTCTGTGCGTCGCGTGCATGTCAAGCCAAGGCGGCCAGCCGACGATGGAGAAGCTCTACGAGTGGTCCCACCGGAAGTGGCCGACCTTCGTCGACTGCCGACCGATCGACGCCGCTCCCAGCCTCGCCGACGCGGGGTTCACCATCGAGCAGACGAGGAAGCTGTCGATGTGGGGGCTCGCCGTGGACATCTTGTTGGCCCGGGCGTGACGGCGCCCGAAACTGACACCTAAACTGACAACTAAACTGACACTGGCAGCGACAGGGCTGCTGAGTCAGAGTAGGCTCGCGGCATGGCCAGGCAGTACGAATCCACCCATCCCTGGCTCACATTCAAGCTCCCCGAGCTGACAACGGAATGGCGAACCTGGCAACGCTTTGGTGAAGCCAGCAGCAAATCCGAGCACCTCGCGGGCGTCGCGATCAACCCCCGAGTCGCCCACAGCCTCGCAGCGATCTACCTCGCCAAAGGTGCACACGCCTCAACCGCCATCGAAGGCAACAGCCTCACCGAAAGCCAGGTACTGGCGCTTGTCGAGGGGGGGGCCGGAGTCGTACCACCATCTCTGGACTACCAGGAAGCCGAAGTGCGGAACCTGTTGAACGTCCTGCGCGAAATCGATGATGCGATTGTGAGGGGGCAGCGGCTCCCGCTGAACGCGCAGAGGATCTGCCAACTCAACCTGGCGATACTCGACGGTACCGACATCGGAAACGACGTCGTCCCCGGTGAGGTCCGTGCGCACAGCGTCACGGTTGGCGCCGGACGCTATCGCGGCGCCCCAGCCGAAGACTGCCAGTACCTGCTGGAAGCGCTCTGCCACTGGCTGAACGGCCCGGACTTCAACAGCGACGACCCGGAACTCAGATTCGCATTGATCCTGACCAAGGCAGTGATGGCACACGTCTACCTCGCCTGGATTCACCCATTCGGCGACGGCAACGGACGCACCGCCAGGGCCGTGGAGTCGCAGATCCTGTCGCAATCCGGACGCGTCCCCCAACCGGCAACCAACCTGCTTTCCGACCACTACAACAAGACCCGCGACCGCTACTACCAGCACCTTGACTCCGCGAGCCGCAACAGCCCAAGCGACACGAGGCCGCTACTCGCCTACGCGGTCCAAGGCTTCGTCGACGGGCTCCGCGAACAGATAGCGATGATCGCACGCGAGCAGATCAAGGTCGCCTGGATCAACTACGTGTACTCCACTATGGACAGCGAACCCAACACGGCAACGGCTCACCGCCGACGCAAACTCGTGCTGGCACTCCGCCCGCACAAGCCGACTCCGACGTCAGCGGTTAGAGCCCTCTCCGGACCCATGGCAATCATGTTCGAGGGCAAGGGCGAACGCTCAGTGATCCGAGACCTACGAGCGCTCGAACGTCTCGGTCTCGTGACCCACCACGGACACAGTGGATGGACGTCCAACCAGAGCGCGATCGAAGCATTCAAACCGCCTGTGTTCAGCGACGGCGCCTCAGAGCCACGGCGAAGTGGCCGAGCCACCTGAACGCACGCGCTAGCCTTGGTGCCATGAGTGCCAGCCAGACAGCAGCCGATCCGCGCCCATCGGCCTGGGTCATGTACGCGACCTACGCAGTCGGAGCCATCGGGATCTTCATCGGCTTCGCCACAGTGTTCGCCGACCCGCCGACGCTGACCTGGAGTTGCCTGCTAGCCGTCGGAGCCGCTGGCATCCTGTCCTTCGTCCGTCATTCCATCCTGCACAAGTCGGATGCCGCCCGCATGGGATGGGACTACGGCCGCCGGAACAACTTCCAGATCGAAGTCGGGCTCGCCAACCTGGCGTGGGGGAGCGTAGCCGTCCTCGCTGTGGTGCTGGACTGGGGTCTGATCACCGAGGCCGCCATGTTCCTCACGATGGGCCTGTACTTGCTCTTCGTGGCGATCATGCAGCTCGTGTGGCCCGGAGGGCAGCGTCGCAGTCCGGGACCGCTCGCGGGGATCCTGGCCTTCGCCCTCGCGCTCGTGGTCCTCGGCGGCGCGGGCATCATGCTGGCAGCCTGACGTCCCTCCGGGCTTCGTTCCGACTAGCCTCCGAAGAGACGCGATAGGTTGGGCGCCGACCGACCGCCTGCGGTGCTGAACATGCCGACGACGACAATCTTGCCGCTGCGCTGAACCGCCAGGGAATAGCCGCCGACGCTGTCACCTTCCGAACCATCGCCCGTGATACCACCGTTGTCGCGGATGTTCATGTTGAAGGACTTGTCACCCGCGCCGTGCGGCCCGAACCGCGCGATCCCGTTGGCCGCGATCCCGCCAGCCGTGGTGAAGTACCCCGCGACGACGATCTTGCCTGTTCGCTGAATCGCGACGGAGCGAACGTCGGCGACAAATACATCACTTTCGAGGCCGCCGTTGCGGCGGATGTGCTTGTTGAACGCCTTATCAGGCGCGCCGTGCGGCCCGAACCGCACGATCCCGTTGACCGCCTTGCCGCCAGCCTTAGTGAACCAACCCGTGACGACAACCTTCCCGTCGCTGCCCGTAGCGACCGCGTCAACTTCGTCCAGGACTCCGCCATTGTGGCGGATGTGCTTGTTGAACGCCTTGTCAGGCGCCCCGCCTGCCTTGAACCGCGCCAGGCTGTTCACCCTCCTGCCACCAGCGCGGCCGAAGTCGCCGCCGACCACGATCTTGCCGTCCCGCTGAACAGCCACGGAATTCGCGCCGACATCCGTGCCACCGTTGCGTCGGATGTGCTTGTTGAACGCCTTGTCAGGCGCCCCGCCTGCCTTGAACCGCGCCAGGCCACTCGCCATCTTGCCGCAAGCCTTGGTGAAGCCGCCGGTGACCACGATCTTGCCGTCGGTCTGAACAACAACCGACATTGCGCTCGCGTTCAGGCCACCGTTGCGTCGGATGCGCTTGTTGAACGCCTTGTCAGGCGCCCCGCTGGCCTTGAACCGCGCGATCCTATTCACTTTCATTCCGCCAGCGTGGGTGAAATCACCAGCGGCGACGATCTTGCCGTCCCGCTGAACAGCCACGGATGACACGTAGTAGTCAAGGCCACCGTTGCGTCGGATGCGCTTGTTGAACGCCTTGTCAGGCGCCCCGCTGGCCTTGAACCGCGCGAGGTTGTTCGCCCCCTTACCGCCAGCCTCCGTGAAGCTGCCAGCGACCACGATCTTGCGGTTGCTCTGCACCTGCACTGCGTAGCCGACGGGCTGAGGACCGCCCAGACCACCTTTGCTGGCGAGCGTGGCGTTGAAGGACCTATCGAACTGCCCGGGATCGGCGGCCTGAGCCCCGCCGATACTCGCCAGAATCAGCCCGGTAGCCGCAGCTCCCGCAAGAGTCACCCACACGCTCCGCCTCGCGTCCACCGCGCACTTTGAGCTCACTGTCAATCCTCCAGGTCGGAGCGGCCCATCCGCTCGCGCTACATCGTCGCATGTTGGCTCAGTTGGCGTACGCCTTTGGTTCCACGCCACGTCATCCACAAGATCACAAAGTTGTCCACAGGCTGAAGCCCGTCCCGAACGCTCATTGTCCAGAAGCGCTCACTCACGGTGGCGAGCACTCCAGATCGGGACATACCAGGACAGACCGAATTGCACTTCTAGTGATCTCCGGGCAGCAGCGAGCCACGCGGATGCGACCTGCGTCACTGCGATATCCACAGTCATCCACAGGAAGGGGATAAGTCACACCGTAGTGATTACACCGGCGTAGTTTTACCCAGGTGGGGAGAACTTGTGGACTGTGGTGCTAGAGCATCGGCCAAGCCGTACCGCATCGTCGGAAGCTGCTGCTGTATCTGAGCTGTCCGTAGGGTCAGAACGGCTACCAGTACCCCCACCCACGCCAGAACCCCAAGAACTTGCCACAGCTCACGGCTGCGCTTCGGCGCGTAGGCCAGGACCGCCGCCACAACAGCCCCACTCACCGCCCCACCTAAGTGAGCTCTCCAGTCGATCCCAGGAACCACGAATCCGATCACGGCGTTGATGACCAGCAAGACGATTACTTGAGTCACGTCCCGGCGCAGATGATGCCCCGTCACGATCAATGCGGCCATCAGCCCAAAGATCGCCCCACTGGCGCCCACCGACACCGAGTTGAACGGACCGAACGTGTACGACGCCACGCCTCCCGCCAGAGCCGCCACCAAGTACAGGACCGCGAAACGCACATGCCCGAACAGGGACTCCAGCGTCGGACCCAGCACCCACAGGACGTACATGTTGAACAGGATGTGGAGCACGCTGCCGTGCAGGAAGGCCGAAGTCATCAGCCGCCACCACTCGCCCTGTAGCGATACCCCCGCCGGAGACATCCCCCACTCGTACACGAAGCTGCTGATGCCAGCTACGAACTCGACCACGAAAAGCGCCGCGCAGATGCCGATGATGGCTTTCGTGACGTAGGCGTCCTTGATAACCGCGGTCCCCATCGGGCTGAGCGGACCAGAAGTCGTCGATTCGGCCTTGGCTACGCACTCCGCGCATTGGAATCCCACAGGGGCGGCGATCATGCAGTCCGGGCAGATGGGGCGGTGGCACCGGGCGCACTTGATATAGGTGACGCGGTCCGGGTGCGCGTAGCAAACCGGCGTCGTTGAGACCGGTCCGGTCAGGAGTCGGCTCCCTCGATTGTCACCGACTGAATCACCACGTCGGTCACCGGCTTGTCGTTCCGGCCCGTGGCAACGGCCCCGACCGCGTCCACGACCTCGCGGCTCGGCTGATCGGCGACCTCACCGAAGATCGTGTGCTTGAAGTTCAGCCAATTTGTCGGCACCAAGGTGATGAAGAACTGCGACCCGTTGGTGTCCTTGCCTGAGTTGGCCATGGCCAGCAGATACGGCCGGTCGAACGTCTTCTCCGGGTGGAACTCGTCCGCGAACCGGAACCCAGGGCCACCCGTACCGTTGCCCGCCGGATCTCCCCCCTGGATCATGAATCCGGGGATGACGCGATGAAAGATCACGCCAGCGTAGAGCGGATCTGTGGACTTCCGGCGCGTTGCCGGATTCGTCCACTCAATGGACCCGCTGGCGAGACCGACGAAGTTCCGCACGGTCTTAGGCGTGTGGTCATCGAAAAGCTCAACCTTGATGTCGCCAAGATTAGTGTGCAAAGTGGCTGAAGTTGTCACCCGGCGATCATCCCATGAACCCAACCTGGACCTTGCGCTCGGTCCGGCAAGCGCCACCCGAGGTGGAGGCGAAGGGACTTGAACCCTCAACCCCCGCCTTGCAAAGGCGGTGCTCTACCTGTTGAGCTACGCCCCCGGGGCCTTGACTGCTAGTGCGCCTCCGCGGGCGGCGTTGCGGCAGGCTCCTGCCCGTTTCCGCCCAGCTCACCGGACGATGTCGCCTCGGTCCACAGGTCCTCTTCTGCCCGTGACGCCATCATCTTGCGGTACACAAGGTATGCACCCGCGGCGATCGCCGCGAGCAACAGCAATTTCTTCATCTGCCATGTCCCTTCCGTGGACGTTCAGCCGCGCATCCGCGCGACACGTGGCGTGGGCCTGGATGGACTCGAACCATCGGCCTCTTCCTTATCAGGGAAGCGCTCTAACCAGGCTGAGCTACAGGCCCGCACGAAGGCTCAGGATACCGTCCGCTACGGATCAAGGCTCACCAGACTTCGGACACCGCCCCGCTGGCCGCTGCTACCAGGTCAGGAGTTCAGGAATCGTCAGTGAGCGTGACCTGCAAGCCACCGGTAATTCCGACCGCCAGGTTGTACAGGTACGCGAAGAGCGTCGTCAGAGCCGTCACCAAGACCACTTCGAGCCCGGCCAGCATGGCCGTGATCCCCACGATCCTGGAGAACGACAACAGGCCCTTCACGTCTACCGAGCTCGTTCCGCTGCCCAACAGGTCAGTCAACGTCTGGTTCACCGATTCCAGCGTGCCGCTGACGGAAAGCATCCACCAGATGATCGTCACCGCCACCATCATCACGATGCCGATCGCGATGGCCATCATGAACGCGTTCTTCATCACCGACCACGCGTCCAGATGGGTCACGAACAGATGGGCGTGCCGAGCTCGCCGCTGCGGCGCTGGTGCATCGGTAGTAGTCACCGGTATCTCCTAGTCGTCAGCCGCAGATGACGGGTCGAGACTACCGTCAGGACCGTCTCCTGGGAACGATTCACCGGACTCTTCGGCCGCGTCGTCATCCTCGGGGGTCTCCTGCTCAGCTGAGCGCGCGACCGCCACGACGCTCTGCCCCTCCCCGAGCCCCATCAACGACACTCCCATCGTGGCGCGCCCCGTGGCGCGGATCTGACTAACGGGGGTCCTAATCACCACCCCGCTGTCGGCAATGGCCAGGATCTCGTCAGTCTCCTCGCACACAAGCGCCCCAACGAGCGCTCCCCGCTCGCTGACCAGACGCATCGCACGCACGCCCTTGATGTTCCGGCCCTTGCGGTTCCATTCGGCTACCGGAGTGCGCTTGGCGAACCCGCCGTCGGTGACGGTCACGCAGTACGTGTCAGCACGGGCAACCTCCATGGACAGCAGCTCATCGCCCGGTGCCAGCCGAATCCCGCCGACGCCACCGGTGGCTCGACCCATCGGGCGCAGCTGCGCGTCATCGGCCAGGAACCGGACCGACATCCCTTTCCGGGACACGAGCAGCAGATCGTCCTGAGCGGACAACAGTTCGGCGGAAATGACTTCGTCGTCGTCCACCAAGTTGATGGCGATGATCCCGCCAGTCCGGCTTGAGTCGAACTCCCGCAGGCGGGTCTTCTTGATCCTGCCGCGCTTGGTCGCCAGCACCAGGTGCTCGCAGTCCTCATAGCCGCGAAGCGCCAGCACTTGAGCGATCGTCTCATCCGGCTGGAAGGCCAGCAGGTTAGCGACGTGCTGGCCCTTGGCATCCCTGCCGGCCTCCGGGAGCTGGTAGGCCTTGGCGCGGTAGACGCGACCCTTGCTGGTAAAGAACAGGATCCAGTTGTGCGTCGTAGTCACGAATAGGTGCTCGACAACATCGTCGGCCCGCAACTGGGCACCGCGCACACCACGGCCTCCCCTGCGCTGAGACCTGTACAGCTCCAGCTGGGTGCGCTTGGCGTAGCCGGACCGGGTGATCGTAACGACCACGTCCGTCTCGGCGATGAAGTCCTCATCGGCCATGTCGCCCTCCCAGGGGGCGAACTGGGTGCGGCGCTCGTCACCGAACCGAGCCACAACGTCAGTCAGTTCCGATGCGACGATGTGGCGCTGACGCTCCGGGCTGGCCAGGATGTCATTGAAATCGGCGATCTTCGTCATCAGATCCGCATGCTCGTCGAGGATCTTCTGGTGCTCCAGAGCTGCCAGGCGCCGCAGCTGCATGTCCAGGATCGCGGTCGCCTGGATCTCGTCGATCTGAAGCAGGTCGATCAGGCCAGAGCGGGCGTCATCCACGGTTGGAGACCGCCGGATCAACGCGATCACAGCGTCGATCGCGTCCAGCGCCTTCAAGTACCCCAGCAGTATGTGAGCGCGCTCTTCGGCTTTGCGCAACCGATAGCGGGTCCTACGCTGAACCACCTCGATCTGATGCGCGACCCAGAATGTGACGAACTGATCCAGCGTCAGCGTTCGGGGAACTCCGTCCACTAGCGCCAGCATGTTGGCCCCGAAAGTGTCCTGCAGGGCTGTGTGCTTGTACAGGTTGTTCAGCACGACCTGCGCGACCGCGTCGCGTTTCAGCTCGATGATCAAGCGCATGCCGGTCCGCGATGATGAATCGTCTCGAACGTCAGCGATCCCGGCCAGCTTCCCGTCATTGGTCAGCTCAGCGATCTTCAGCAGCAGGTTGTCAGGATTGACGTGGTAGGGCAGCTGGGTCACGACGAGGATCTGCCGACTGCGGCTGTCCTCCTCAACCTCCACCACGGCCCGAACTACCACTGAGCCGCGTCCAGTGCGGTAGGCCTGCTCGATTCCCCGGCGGCCCACGATGATGCCCCCGGTGGGGAAGTCGGGCCCCTTGATCCGCTCCAGCAAAGCGTCAAGAAGCTCCTCGCGTGTGGCCTGGGGGTGTTCAAGCGCCCACAGCACGCCGGCTGCCACTTCGCGCAGATTCGCGGGAGGGATGTTCGTGGCCATGCCAACGGCGATGCCGGCGCTGCCGTTGACCAGCAGGTTCGGGAACCTGGCCGGGAGGATGACTGGTTCGGCGGTCTTGCCGTCGTAGTTGGGGACGAAGTCGACGGTCTCTTCGTCAATGTCGCGGACGATCTCCATCGCCAGGGGACTCATCTTGCATTCCGTGTACCGCATCGCGGCGGCTGGGTCGTTACCCGGCGACCCGAAGTTGCCTTGGCCCTCGACCAGCGGATAGCGCAGGCTCCACGACTGCGCCAGGCGGACGAGGGTGTCGTAGATCGCCGAGTCGCCGTGGGGGTGATAGTTCCCCATGACATCGCCCACGATGCGGGCGCATTTGCTGTAGCCGCGCTCTGGGCGGTAGCCACCGTCATACATCGCGTACATGACGCGGCGGTGGACGGGCTTCAACCCATCGCGCACATCCGGGAGCGCCCGCGAGACGATGACGGACATCGCGTAGTCCATATAGGACCGCTGCATCTCCAGCTGCAAGTCCACCGGCTCGATGCGGGCGTCCGCCGGTTCTTCGATGTCGATGCCGTCGGACACGTCAGACCGCCCTTCTACTCACTGTCGCCCCGCGACGCTAGGCCAGATTCAGATATCAAGGAACCGGACGTCCCTGGCATTGCGCTGGATGAAATGTCGGCGCGATTCCACGTTCTCGCCCATGAGCACGCTGAACATTTCGTCGGCCTGTGCCGCGTCGTCCAATGTCACCTTCAGCATGAGCCTGCGAGTCGGATCCATAGTCGTCTCCCACAGCTCGTTGGCGTTCATCTCGCCGAGACCCTTGTAGCGCTGGACAGGTTCATCCTTCTTCATCTTGCGGCCCTGCTCCAGGCCGACTCGCATCGCGACCTCACGCTGGCGCTCGGTGAACACGTATTCAGGATCGCCAGTTGTCCACTTCACCTTGTACAAAGGCGGCTGGGCGAGGTAGACGTGTTCATCCTCAACGAGTGGACGCATGAACCGGAACAACAGTGTCAACAGCAGAGTGCGGATGTGCTGGCCGTCCACGTCGGCGTCAGCCATCAGCACGAGCTTGCCGTACCTCAACCGTGCCGCATCGAACTCATCCTGGATGCCGGTACCCAGCGCCGACACCAGAGCCTGAACTTCGTTGTTGCTCAAGACGCGGTCGATCCGCGCCTTCTCAACGTTGAGGATCTTGCCCCGGATCGGCAGGATCGCCTGAGTGCGCGGGTCGCGCCCGCTGCGCGCACTGCCGCCGGCCGAATCGCCCTCGACGATGAACAACTCACACTCGGCGGGCTCTCGTGAGGAGCAATCCACCAGCTTTCCGGGCAGGCCTCCGCCGCCGAGTAGACCCTTGCGACCACGCGCCAGATCCCTTGCCTTGCGCGCGGCCAACCTCACAGAAGCCGCGTCCACGGACTTGCGGGCGATCTGCTTGCCCTCCGCCGGGTTCGCCTCGAACCACGCCCCCAGGTGATCGTTCACAACCTTCTGCACGAACGTCTTGGCCTCAGTGTTGCCCAGCTTCGCCTTGGTCTGGCCCTCGAACTGCGGCTCGGTGAGCTTCAGCGACACGATCGCTGTCAGGCCCTCGCGGATGTCCTCCCCGGTCAGGTTGGCCTGTTTGTCCTTCAGCACACCCCATTCACGGGCGAACTTGTTCGCCTGCGAGGTCAAAGAGGTCCTGAAGCCCTCCTCGTGCGTCCCGCCACCCGTGGTGTTGATCGTGTTGGCGAACAGGTACACAGACTCGGAGAACCCGGCGTTCCACTGCATGGCTACTTCGACCGACATCTTCTGGTCCTCGGCAATGTCCTCGAAGTGGATGACCGTCGGATTGGCGGCCCCCTTGGCCGCGTTCAGATGCCTAACGAAGTCGGCGATGCCTCCGGAGTAATGGTAAGTCTGAGACGTAGGGCCGGTCGGCTCGACGACTGGTCGCTCGTCAACGATGCTGATCGTTAGGCCCTTGTTCAGGAACGCCATCTCCTGGAACCGGCGAGCCAGCGTTTCGAAGTCGAAGTGAATCGTTTCGAAGATATCTGGGTCCGGCCAGAAGGTGACGGTAGTCCCGCTGGCGTCGGTCGCTTCGCCTTTGGCCAGGGGAGCGTCAGGGACACCGTGGGTATACGACTGCCTCCAGACCCGCCCACTGCGCCGGACTTCGACTTCAAGTCGCCGCGACAACGCATTGACTACCGACACGCCGACACCATGTAGACCGCCCGACACCGTGTAGCCGGATCCTCCGAACTTCCCCCCGGCGTGCAACACAGTCAAGACGACCTCGACGGCGGGGCGTTTCTCCACCGGATGCATGTCAACAGGGATTCCACGGCCGTTGTCCGCGACACGTACTCCGCCGTCCGACTGCAGTACTAGCTCGATGCTGTCGCAGTAGCCTGCCATCGCTTCATCGACTGAGTTGTCTACCACCTCATAGACAAGATGGTGCAGCCCCCGCTCCCCAGTTGAGCCGATGTACATGCTCGGCCGCTTGCGCACGGCATCCAGACCTTCGAGCACGGTAATCGCGCTGGCGTCATAGGACACAGTTGCTCCTGAGCAAAGTTCGGCGCCCCCGTCCGCGACATCACGCCATCAGGGGCCAACAATTGACCTCTAGTCTACCGCTGGACCACCTACTCTGGTGGGCGCCGACCCGGCCGCGTCTTCCAGCGTCCAGTGGACTTCCCGCCTACTGGACGTCGAACGTCCACCTTCGCCACCACACCAGGCCCAAGCTCCTTGGCGATACGCTCCAGCAACTCCGGAACCAAGTACCGCATCTCAACAGCCCACGCTGGTGAGTCGGCTTCAACAACCAGAGTGCCGCCACGGTCGTCGTCGGCCGGCTTGTACGCCGCGACCGTGACGTGTTCGGCGACGACCGGGCCAACAATCTCTCGCCACCGCCCCGTGATCCCACCAACCGCCATGTTCAACTGATACCCGTTCTCGCCGACCCAATGGGCTATCGACTGTCCCAGCGGTTGCGGATCTCTGGCATCCGGGCCCGAGCCGCTGCCCCAGCCGGACACAGGGAACTTCCCGGTGCTCCTTCCGTGGCCCGAGCGCATGATCTTGCGCGCTGCGGACCGGACACGGGTAAATGCCGCCACAGCGGGGTCGGCGCCGGGCTGGCTGTTCGCGCCGTCAGAAGTCAAGGCGACTCACCCCACCCTTGCTGACATAGACCTCGGTCCTGGCCAAACTCTTCGGCACATCCTCTGCGACCGCCGCGGTCACTAGAATCTGGTCCGCGGCAGACACGGCGGCTACTAGCCTCTCGCGCCTGTCGGCGTCCAACTCGGCGAATACATCATCCAACACCAGCACCGGGGAGTCTCCGGTCAGACTTCGCATCACATCGAACGACGCGAGTCGCAACGCGATGCCCAGCGACCACGACTCACCATGGCTGGCGAAACCACGCACCGGATTGCCGCACAATGTGATTCGAAGGTCGTCACGGTGAGGACCGGACAGTGTTACCCCCCTGCTCATCTCCTCATCGCGCCGGTCCCGAAGAGCCGATAGGAGCATCCGCGCCGATTCAGCCTTGCTGGTCGCCGAGACAAGCCCCGGCACTGACGGAACGTATTCGATCAACGCGTCGTCCCTAGTCGGACTGATCAGCGCGTACGCCACTGCCATCGGATCCGCGAGCCTTCTAACCGCGTTCAGCCTCCCCCACATCAAGTCCCCGCCCAGCTCGGCGAGCCTTTCATCCCACACATCCATCGATCGCATCACGTCCGCGCTGCGGCTTGGAGCGGTCCTGAGCAACGCCGATCGCTGCTTGAGGACCTTGTCGTAGTCGCCGCGGACACCCGCATACCTGGGTGACACCTGAAACATGACTTCGTCGATGAAGCGGCGCCGGTCAGCTGGTTCCCCCTTTACCAGGCGCACATCCTCTGGGGTGAACATGACGCACCGGACGTGACCCAACACATCGCGTGTCCTGGGTACCTCAGCTCCGTTGATTCTTGGTCGGCACGTTCTGGATGGGTCGATCTGAAGTTCGACAACCACGTCCCGCTCCTGGCGCACCCGGGCCGAAACCCTGATCACTGCCCGCTCTGCTCCCCACCTGACAAGAGCGGAGTCCTTGGCAATCCGGTGACTCTCCAAAGTCGCCGCGAATCCCACTGCCTCGACTAGGTTCGTCTTTCCACTGGCGTTGGAGCCAAGAAGCACCGTAGCCCCTGGCTCTAGACCCAGTCCAGCCTCTTCGTAGGAGCGGAAGTCAAATACCTCGACTCGGCTCACCCACATGCGGACAACTTCAGTCGCTGAGGCGCACTGGCATCAACAAGTACCTGTAGGTCACCGAGTCGGCGTCAGAGCTAATCACCGCTGGCTTGCCGGCTGTTGTGAACGCCATGCGAACCCGCTCAGTGGCGCTCGCGTTCAGCCCGTCCAACAGGTAATCGGGGTTGAACGCGATCTCGATGCCGTCGCCTTCCACAAAGCACTCAAGCGTCTCGCTGGCCTGCGCCTCATCTCCAGTGCCAGCGCCCAACGAAAGCTCGCTGTCGGCGAATGCCAGCCGGATCGGACTTGTCCTTTCCGCGGCGACGAGCTTCACACGCTTCACGGCTTCGATTAGTTCGTCGGTTCGCGCTGTCGCGATGCAACTCGACTCAGTCGGAAGCAGTTGTCTGTACTTTGGGAACTCCCCGTGCAACAACCGGGTCACCAGTTCCCTACCGGTCACCGCGAAGCCGATCCGGCCGTCATCGGCTCCACCCAACCCAATGCGGACATCCGAAACGTGGCCGAGGGATCTGCCCAACTCTGCTAGCTGACGCGCCTTGACCAGGGCGTTCTGGCTGCCCTGCGGCGTTCCGTTCCAAGGGATCTCGCGGACCGCCAGTCTGTAGCGGTCCGTGGCTGCCAGCGTCAGTGTGTCCTCGGTGAACTCCATCCGAATCCCTGTGAGGACTGGGAGCGTGTCGTCACGACTCGCGGCGACCGCGACCTGCGACACAGCCTGGCCAAGCACGTCACCCCTCACAGTCCCAGCTCCGGAAGGAAACTCCGGCAGCTGCGGGTAGTCATCCACTGGCAACGTAGGAAGGGTGAACGACGAGCGGCCGCACTTCACGCTCACCCGGCTCCCATCGTCGGCGAACTCGACAGGACGGCTCGGTAGTGCCTTGGCGATCTCAGCCAGCAGACGCCCGGGAACAACAATCGGACCCAGCTCTTCTACGACCGCCCCCACTCGCGACTGAGCAGATACTTCAAGGTCGAAGGACGACAGCAACAGATGATCAGACTCGGCGCGGATCTGCACACCAGCCAGAACTGGCGACGCGGGTCTGGCCGGAAGCGTCCTGGCAGCCCAAGCGACCGCATCACAGAACTCTTCCTGCTCAACCACGAACTTCATTGGATAACTCCCCAGCCCGGTACCGGCCAACCTAGACCCGATGATCCGTCATCCTGTCACTGATCCAGTCAGGATGGAACAGTCGGGTGCGGTCGGTCATGACCGGCGAGCCAGCGTCCACAGCCTCTATTAACAACCCATAGCACTTAATTGTAGGAAGTAGTCGTCGTAGTAGGTGTTGTGGAAACCTCGGACAACACACAGATCACCTAGTCAGAAGGCATGTCGTGATCCCCACTCATGTGGATAGCAGCGCCCACTTCTGTGGATGACTGTGGACACGGCGCCGATAGCCGGAAGTTACCTCCGGTTATCACGAACTACAACGATGTGTGTACACGGTTTCCACACAGGCGGTCCACATGTGGTTTCCTGGCGGCATGATTCAGCCTGAGTGGCATAAGAGCAATTCTGAAGGGGCGATTACTGTGACGGTTACAGGGTGGAAGCTAATAGGCGCGCTTCAGGCGAGCCTCGGACTTAATGCGTCCCGTGAGGTCGGTAACCTGATTGAAAAGACTGCGGCGTTGCGAGATTTCCTTGCGTATCTTACGTTCCGCGTGCATGACAGTTGTGTGGTCCCTACCGCCGAATTCCTGCCCGACCTTTGGGAAGGACAGGTCGGTTAGCTCCCTACATAGATACATCGCTACCTGCCGCGCCGTGACGAGGGAACGACTCCTCGATGGCCCGCACAGGTCGTCGATGGTGACGCCGTAGTACTGCGACGCGTGCGCCATTATGAGTCCAGCCGACACGTTGGGGCGGGCGTGGTCGCTGATCAGGTCCTTCAGCACGTCCTGCGCCATCTCACGCGTGACGGTTGTGGCGTTCAGGCTGGCGTAGGCAGTGACGCGGATCAGGGCGCCTTCTAGTTCCCGAATGTTGTTGGATATGCGGTCCGCGATGAATTCGAGAACATCGTCGTGGACATTCATTCGCTCTTGACGAGTCTTCTTACGAAGGATAGCGATTCGAGTTTCGAGGTCCGGCGGCTGCACATCGGTGATAAGGCCCCATTCGAACCTCGATCGCATTCGGTCTTCGAAGTCCGGCAGCTGGCGCGGGTGGATATCAGATGTGACCACGATTTGCTTGTCACTGTTGTGCAACGTATTGAATGTGTGGAAGAACTCCTCCTGAGTCTGGACCTTGCCAGACAAGAATTGGATATCGTCCACCAGCAGCAAGTCGATGTCGCGGTATCTGTGCTGAAAAACCGCTGCCTTGTCATCTCGGATGGAGTTGATGAACTGGTTGGTGAATTCCTCGCTGGAGACGTAGCGAACAACTGAGCCCTTGTACAACTCGCGGTTGTAGTGGCCGATCGCGTGAAGCAGGTGCGTCTTGCCCAGCCCGGACCCCCCGTAGATGATCAGCGGGTTGTACGCCTTGGCCGGCTGCTCGGCCGCCGCTACAGCCGCTGCGTGAGCGAACCTGTTGCTTGAGCCGATGACGAACGTATCGAACGTGTACCTGGGGTTAAGGCGCGTGTCGTCGGAGCGGTTCGGTCCCGCGTCGAATCCGTTGCGAGAGCCGAACGCAGGCGACGCACCTGGGCCACCGCGCCCGGGACGCAGCGACGTAGCGGTGTGCGAAAAGGGGCTGGCAGAGGTTCTAGCTGGAGCCGCGAGCGCTGCAGTGGCTACAGGGCCAGCGTAGGTGGCGTCAGCGACCACGTCGGTTGTGTAGTCGTCCGGTCCGGGAGCAAGCGTTGGGTCCACGGTCACGGCGACCCGAATGGGCTGGCCAAGCCGACGCGATATCGATCTGGACAGGGGCTCTCGGTGCTTGGTCTCCACCGTGTCCTTGGTGAATTCGTTTGGTACAGCGATTAGCACGGTGTCGCCCAGAATCCCGACAGGATGGGTCAGTGCCAGGATTCCGCGCTGGTGCGCCCCGACACCGCTGCCCGTGACCTCTGTCAGGATCTCGCCCCACACACCAGACAGGTCCACGGTGGTGTCCATGCAGAATCCTCCATCTACCGGCTGCGTAAACGATCATGCACAGCCATATACACAGCCTGTGGATAACCTTCCCCGCAGGACACGCCCCCAGTCATTTGGCGTTCCTGGCCCAATCCCCTCAACGTCGGTGTGACCTTAGTCGCATCTACCCTGAGTGAGTCAAGGGGTTGGGCAAGATTGCCCAGGAATTTCCCCAGTTGTCGGCGTGTCGGCTTCTCCCCCCAGCATGTGTGCTCGATCCTATGCGGCTCTGCCAGCGGTGCGAACCTGTTGTGTTTGACCTGGGGACTACGGTTTCGTACCGTTGGCTGTCGCACCCTGGCACCTGAATCGGGTCCGGTGGTCTGGCGGGCCCGAAACCTGGGTCGGCCAGAACGTGAGAAACTGGCGACCGATGCTGTGGAGTGAGGCATGAAGCGTACGTACCAGCCGAACAGTCGGCGCAGGGCCAAGAAGCACGGGTTCCGTCACCGGATGCGCACTCGTGCTGGGCGCGCGATCGTCAGCGCCAGGCGTTCCAAGGGGCGGGCGAGCCTGACCGCCTGACACGTCCAATGTTGCCCAAGCATCAGCGGATCCACCGCACCCGCGAGTTCGGGGAAGTGGTCAAGAGTCGCGGGGTTCGGTGCGGATGCGTCGTGGTGTACATAGATGCTGGGTCCGGTAGTGGTCCGGCTCGAGTCGGCCTGATAGTCGGTCGGCAGGTGGGAAACTCAGTGGCGCGGCACAAGGTGTCAAGACGTCTTCGTCACGAGGTCGCCCCGCTGATGGGCGTGCTTCCCGCCGGCACGAGAGTGGTCTTGCGGGCTCTGCCCAGCTCATCGGAAGCGTCTTCATCCGACATCAGCGCGGCCCTTCGCCGCTGCTTTGGGGATCTAGTCCCCGGCGGTGCGGCGTGAGTCCGAAATATGGCGCTTTAGGCGTAATTGGGACTCCGATTCGTGTGCTGCTCAGACTCCTGATTGCGGGATACCGGCGGTACATCTCGCCATGCTTCGCGGCTCGATGCCGCTACCATCCCAGCTGCTCGGCCTACGCGCTGGAAGCTGTGGAGGTCCACGGGGCGTTCAAGGGAACGCTGCTTGGGGGTTGGCGCCTTCTGCGCTGTAACCCTTTCAGCGGCGGTGGGTATGACCCCGTGCCGGAGCGGGGGTCGTGGCTGCCGGAGGTCCACCCCGACGGCAGGCCGCGGGTGACGGCCGTCGGTCGGCGTGTGGGGCAGCAGCTGACGCCGGGTGACGCGGCCGATGATGATTGACTCATCGGCGATGTGGGAGGCCCCCGTTGTGATCCGCCGCGCTAGGGGTCGTCAGACTGGGCAGGTCATCAATGCGACCGGCGGAGTCTGACTGTGTTCCTTTTGGATTGGCTGCGCACCGGAGTCTCGTGGGTTCTGGTCCAGTTCCACTCACTCTTCGGGGCGATCTTCGGGGAAGCCAGCGGCATCTCCTGGACTTTGTCCATCGTCGGTCTAGTCGTCGTCATCCGCGTGCTGCTGATCCCGCTGTTCGTGAAGCAGATCAAGGCGCAGCGGAACATGCAACTGATTCAGCCGCAGATGAAGGAGATAAAGAAGAAGTACGAAGGCGACAGGGAGCGCCAATCCCAGGAGATGATGAAGCTGTATCGGGAGACCGGTACCAATCCCCTGGCGTCGTGCCTTCCGATCCTGTTGCAGATGCCGATCTTCTTCGCCCTGTTCTCGGTGCTGCAGGGGATCGCCATGAACAACCCCCAGGGTGTGTTCACGTGGCCGCAGTACGCGGATCTGATGGGGCAGGCTCGCGCCGCCACGATACTGGGTGCTCCGCTGTACGGAACCTTCCTTGGCGCGGCGGAGACCCCGTCCGAGTCCGTGACGCGTGCCGTGGCAGCCGTACTGATCGTTCTGATGACGGTCACGACCTTCCTGACTCAACGTCAGCTGATGGTCAAGAACACGGCGGCCGACAATCCGATGGTGCGGCAGATGAAGATCATGCTGTACCTGTTCCCGCTGATGTTCGCCGTCGGCGGTATCAACTTCCCCATCGGTGTGCTCATCTACTGGTTCACTACGAACCTGTGGTCTATGGCGCAGCAGTTCTACGTGATCCGGAACAATCCGCAGCCGGACACTCCGGCGCACGCGGCCTACCTGAAGCGGAAGGCGGAGAAGGCTGCTCGCAAGGCTGTCAGGCGGGGCGAGGCTGAGTCCGTCGAGGATGTCCTCAGGGTCGCTCCTGTGGAGCCACCCAAGCGGCAGCAGCCCAAGCGCAAGACGCGTAGTCAGAGGCGGCATGGGGGGTCATCGCCGGGTGGGCCCAGGAAGTAGTCTTCGGTGCGGGCCACGACAAGTGGCCCGACCCAGGCCTCACGTCGACAAGGTGCTGGGAGACGCTCACACATGACTTCAGGGGAGAACCCAATGGCCGAGGATGAACAGGTGGAGATTCCGCAGACACCGCCTGAGTCGGCCGATGACACCGCCAAGCGGGATTTAGTGGCAGAGGGGGACGTAGCCGCCGATTACCTTGAGGCACTGCTGGACATCGCTGATCTCGACGGGGACATCGACATCGATGTGGAAGACGATCGCGCGTCATTGTCCGTTATCGAGGTGAACGATGGCGAGCTGGCGGCACTTGTTGGCACTGATGGAGAAGTGCTCGCAGCACTTCAGGACTTGACCAGGCTTGCTGTGGCCCGCGAGATGGGTGAAAGATCGAGGCTGATGGTCGACGTCGCGGGCTTTCGTGCGCGCCGCAGGGAGACACTTCAGCAGCTGGCGGCGGAAGCTGTGGAGAAGGTTCGCGAGTCGAGTGCACCTGTGCGACTTGAGCGCATGAGTGCTTTTGAGCGCAAGGTCGTCCATGACGTTGTAACTGAGGCTGGGCTGCACAGCGAGAGTGAGGGCACGGACCCAGCGCGATACGTGGTCATTTCGCCGGCGTGAGCGATCCTGTTTCACGTGAAACATCGGGGCTGAGCCTTGAGGCGTTTTCCGCGCTCGTGGACTACGAAGAGCTTCTGGCTACTGAGGGGACGAAACGGGGGTTGATCGGACCCCGCGAAGCTGAGAAGTTGTGGCCTCGGCACTTGCTGAACTGTGCGGTTGTCGCGATGGATGATCGGGGGCTGGTGCCGAAAGGCGCATCAGTGGTCGACGTGGGGAGCGGGGCGGGACTTCCCGGCTTGGTGTGGGCGCTAGTCAGGCCGGACATCCACGTCACTGTCGTGGATAGCCTGCTTCGGCGCGCGGACTTCCTCAAAGAAGCGGTCGCAGTGCTGGGGGTTGGGTCCCGCGTCGAGGTCGTAAGGGGCAGGGCGGAGGCGTTGTCAGGCGACCTTGCCGCGGATGTGGCTACGGCGCGCGCGGTGGCGCCCCTGCCGAAGTTGCTGACTTGGTTAGCGCCGTTAGTGAAGCCGGGCGGAACAGTTCTTGCATTCAAGGGTGAGTCCGTCACGCGGGAGGTCGCCGAATCCACAACGGTCCTGGCGCGGCTGGGACTGGGCCAAGCTCAGATCCTGCGGTGTGGTTCGGGCGTGGTCGACCCGCCGACTGTTGTGGTCCGCTACCAGAGGTCCTCATGAGCTTACGGTTGGACTAGTCGCTCAAAGCTTCGCCGGTAGTGCGTTAGGGAGGTGCGGATGGCTGCCTATTCTTGGGAGGTCGTCCCCCAATTGGGGACGTGCTTGACTCCGGCCTGCGCTAGCGACGTCGAGTCCCTGAACCACAATGTTCCACGTGAAACAAGGCAACCGCGGGAAGATCTGGATTGCTCGTTCGGGGTGGTTCGCTCGGTCGATTCGATCCGGCGCTCGCTCGGAGACCTAGCCGGAGAGCCAGTGCCCCGGCCGTCGGAGACCCGGATCATTGCCGTGGCGAACCAGAAGGGTGGGGTCGGCAAGACGACCAGCGCGGTCAACATCGCCGCCGCCCTGGGCTTCATGGGGCAGGAAGTTTTCGTGGTGGACATGGACCCTCAGGGAAACGCTTCCAGCGCTCTGGGCGTGGACCATGGACCCGAGATCATCAGCATGTACGAAGTGCTCGTTGAGGGCAAGAGCCTTCTTGACGTGGTTCGCCCAGTGGCTGGATTGCCTGGACTTACAGCCGCGCCGGCAACGGTCCACATGGCGGGGGCCGAGATCGAGCTCGTGAACGAGGCGGCTCGGGAAGGCCGGCTGCGCGCCGCGCTACGGCAGTACATGCCTGAGTGTCAGGAACGGGCCAGGCGGCTCGACTATGTGATCATTGACTGCCCGCCGAGCTTGGGCCTGCTCACATTGAACGCGATGGTGACGGCTAACGAAGTTCTGATTCCCTTGCAGTGCGAGTACTACGCCCTGGAAGGGTTGGGACAGCTTCTGGGGTCAATCGAGCTTGCGCGCGAGCACCTAAACCCGAATCTGCGAGTGTCGGCGATACTGTTGACTATGTTCGATAGCCGGACGAAGCTAGCCTTGCAGGTCGCTGACGATGTCCGCGAGCATTTCCCGGATCAAGTGCTCGCGACGGCGATCCCGAGGTCGGTCCGGATCAGCGAGGCGCCATCGTTCGGTCAAACTGTCCTGACGTATGACCCGCGGTCGAGCGGGGCGGCCTCATACATGCGGGCGGCCCGCGAACTGGCACAGGACATGCGATGAGGAACTGCCGCGGGCGGTCACCTGGTGGTTATCCACAGGTTGTCCCTAGGCGTCACTGGTCACGCTCGGAGGTTGGTGTCCGATTTGAGCGACTTCTCGGTGAGGACAAATCGGACACGCCGCCACAGAGCGGGCGCGAAGTGAAGATCGACATGACCTGGAGTATCCACAGACAAGCTATCTGTGTGGTTGCTGTCGGGCACTGAGGTCTAGGGGCGACGAGAAGGGAAGATCATGAGTCAGCGACGCGGACTTGGGCGGGGATTGGGTGCCCTGATCCCGAGCGGCAGTGTGCCTGGGAGAGGCGATTCGAGCGTCATCGACCTGCGGGATTCTCAGGTCGAAGTCGTTCCAGCGCTGCCCACCGCCACGCCGGATGCCGCCACTGAAAGGGTGGCCACGGACGCGCCAGGCCTGGCCGACGCACCGCAGATGGTGTACGCGGAGCTGCCGGTAGGTGACGTGCACCCGAATCCGGCACAGCCCCGGCAAGCGTTCGACGAGGATGAACTCGCCGAGCTCGCGCACTCCATCGCCGAAATCGGGCTGCTTCAACCGATCGTTGTGCGGCCGACGACCCGCGGGCATGAACTCGTCGCTGGTGAGCGGCGGTTGCGCGCTGCCCAGATGGCTGGACTAGACCGAATCCCGGCGATCATCCGCAAGACCGCGGACGACGCGATGTTGCGCGACGCTCTGCTGGAGAACCTGCATCGCGCGCAGCTCAACCCGCTTGAGGAGGCGGCGGCGTACAGTCAGCTACTCAAGGACTTCGCCTGCACGCAAGAGGAGTTGGCGTTGAGAATCGGGCGGTCGCGGCCGCAGATCGCCAACACTCTGCGTCTCCTGAAGCTGCCCACATCGGTGCAAAGGCGCGTGGCGGCAGGCGTCCTGAGCGCGGGTCATGCCCGCGCCCTGCTAGGTGTTCGCGACCCGCATCGCCTGGAGGAGCTGGCGGGACGTGTCGTTGCCGAGGGACTGAGCGTTCGCGCGGTCGAGGAGCTGGTGATCGTCGGGGAGAAGGAATCAAAGGCACCCAGGAAGCCTCGCTCGCCGGCCCAGGTTCCAGTCGAGTACCGGGAGGCGGCCGCGAGGCTTTCGGATCACCTGGAGACCAGAGTGCGTATCGAGGTCGGCCGCCGTAGGGGTCGCCTGATTGTCGAGTTCGCCGCTGTCGAGGATCTAGTCAGGATCGTCGAGATCATCCAGTCAGGCCGCGAAGGCGGGTGATCCAGCGCGCGCAGGCCAGGCCACGGGCCCAGCTCGCGCGGAGATCGACCCATAATGGTCGCCACCACGGCCGCCACCAGAACAGCCACCGTTGCTTTGCCGCTTCCGGTGTTCTTGATGAGCAGAAACTGGACGGGCCGTAAATCCGCCCCAGGCTGGATGGAGAAGATGGTGCCAGCTGGGGATGAACTTGATCCTCCGATCCCGTGGCGAGATGGCCCTACGGCCTCTGAGGGCAGCCCAGCGACCATGAGGCTCACGGCAACTCGTCGCGGCGCGCTGGCTCCTTGCTACGACGCCGGGCCAACGGTCACCGTCACGGCCCCGCTGTAGGTCCCGGCCGGGACCCGACCACCTGAGGTCAGACGGCAGGATGCGACGTTCGTATTGTTGCCGCCCTCCACCGCCCCGCCGGTCAGAATGTTCGAATGCACTTCGGTCGCACCCGCACCTATCCGAACCGCACCGGTGTTGTCATAGGTAGCCGAGCCGCCAAGGCAGTCGAGTGCGAACTCGGTGACTGTGGGCGCCGCAGTAACCAAACCTCCAGCGTTCGTCATCGTCGTCGTCCCGTCCGTCAGGTCCGCCACCGAGTAGTAGATGTTGGACGCGCCGTTGGCCTGCAGCGTGCCGTGGGAGATGTTCTGCGCGGTGGCGCTTGCATCCTTCGCCAACGTCCCGTAGTCCTGTGGCACACGGTGAGTGTTAATAGCGCCGTAGTAGGCGACGGAGTAGTTCGCGTCGGCCGCGGAGTCCTCTCCGGCGCTAGTGTCGAGCGCGGTGACCGCTGCGGTCCAGGCTCCTTGCAGCGCTGCCTCACTGATCTTGAACTTGAAGTTCATGACCATCGCGGTGTTGGTGGCAACGTAGTTGGAGACAGAAGTCTGATCAGCCCAATACGTCGAAGCCCCGGAGGTGAGCGCGAACGCGTTAGTCGCCTGAGTCCAGACGATCTTCATGGTGTTCTGCGCATCAGTCGACGAGCAGGTCGAAGTGCCCTGAGTGGTGTGGTACAGACACAGTGTGACTGTGTTGAGATCAAGCAGAGTGTCCGCATCGGTTATCTCCGCATTGATCTGATACGTGTCCGATGTGCCGTTCGCGGCAGGCTGCATCGCGAAGCCCGCCGTCAAGCCTGACACGACCGGAGCGGTGTTCGTAGCCTGCGCCGGCGTGACAGCGACAGCTGTCAGGGCACCGGCGATCAGGGCGACGGATGCAAGTCCAACCCAAATCCCGCGCCTTGGCCTACAACCCATGCACACACACTGTCTCGGGGCGGCACGGAAACAACACTAAGGCGCGCATGGCGGCATCTAGGGTACCCAACAGCAAGCGGCAAGCTCGAAATATCCGCATTGTCTGCTTGACGGCGAACGCGACGAGACAGCGACCCCTCACGTCAAGGGACCGCTCCTACGAGGGCAGCCCACGTGTGATCGCGGTCCGTGCCAGCGCGGAGAAGACGTCTCCCAGATCCAGCTCGGCCGCCTGCAGGGCTTGAGGCATGAGTGAAGTCTCGGTCATGCCGGGTGCGATGTTGACTTCCAGGAATGTTGGGCTGCCGTCGTCGGCGACTATCAGGTCGACTCGGGAATAGTCGCGCAGCCCGAGGCGACTGTGCACTTCAAGGGCGAGCTGCGCCACTCGCGATGCGACTTCATCGGAAAGGCGCGCCGGTGCGAAGAACTCGGTCAGGCCTGCGACGTAGCGAGCGTTGTAGTCGTAGAAACCCCCGTCTGGGACTATCTCCACGGCCGGAAGGACAACGGGTCCAGTGTCGGTCTCGATGATGGAGACAGCTACCTCAGTGCCGGATACGTAGCTTTCGATGAGAGCGGCGTCTCCGTACGCGAACGCGCCAACTAGCGCTGACGGCAGGTCGCCGGACTCGTGAACGATAGAGGCACCAAGCGCCGACCCACCCTTGCTGGGCTTGACCATCATCGGAAGGCCGAGTCGGTCCACCAAGTGCGTCAGAAGAGTGGAAGCCCCAAGTTCGCGGAACAGGGAATGCGGCAGTGCTACGGAGTCGGGCGTAGGGATCCCCCACCTCCGGGCCAGCGCTTTTGCCACTGCCTTGTCGAAGGAGATCCGCGCCGCGTCTGGTGTGGAACCGACATATGGCAGGCGCAGGCTCAGCAAGACATCGGCCAGTGAGCCGTCTTCACCCGCGGAGCCGTGGACCATCGGCAGGACGCAATCCGGACGGCTCTGCGCCAGATGCGGCAGCAGCTCGGCGTCGACGTCGCACACCGCTACTTGGCAGCCGGAGTCGCGCAAGGCCTCGGCCACACGCCTGCCGGACCTGATTGAGACATCCCGTTCCGGCGAGAGGCCGCCGCACAGGATCAGGAGTTGATGGTCCCCGATGTTGGCCGGGTGGCCGGAATGTGCTTGCATGCGCGTCCTTTCAGGCCAGGTCGGGTGCCGGGACGGAAGTGCCGGCGGGTGTGTGCAAGGTAGTGGCTGTTCCGAAGGTCTCGGCGATCTGAAGTTCCTGCTCCAGAACGGTCGCCAGTCGCCTGACTCCCTCACGGATTCGTTCAGCGGTCGGATTGCAGTACGACAGGCGCATGTTCTGCCGACCCTGACCATCGGCGAAGAATCCGGTCCCAGGCACGTAGGCGACCAGCGCCGCGACCGCGCGGGGAAGCATCGCCGTGGCATCCAAACCTGGCGGCAGCGTGACCCAGGAGTAGAAGCCTCCGCCAGGTACCGTCCAAGTTGTGCCAGCGGGCATGTGCGCCGACATGGAACTCAGCAACGCGTCCCGACGCTCCTTGTACAACTCCCTGAAGACATCCACCTGCTTACGCCAAGGCTGCGTGGCCAGGTACTCAGAAACAACGCCCTGCGTGAAGTTGGATGGGCACAGAACCGCCGCCTCAGCGGCGAGCACGAGCTTCTCGCGGACTCCGTGGGGCGCGACGGCCCAGCCGACGCGCAGGCCCGACGCGATCGTCTTGGAGAACGACCCGAGGTATACGACTTGCTCGGGATCGTCCGCCCGCATCGCGCGCGGGACGGTGCCGTCGAAGCCCAACAGGCAGTAGGGGTCGTCCTCCAAGAGCAAGATGTTCTCGCGCTGAGCCAGTTCGAGCACGTCATGGCGCCGCGCGGCTGGCAGCGTCACGCCAGCCGGGTTATGGAACGTAGGCACTGTGTAGATGAGCTTGGGTTTGCGGCCGCTGGCACGCACGGCCCTGATCGCGTCTTCGAGCGCGGCCGGGATTAGTCCGTCGGAGTCCATGGGCACGTGGACCACGTCGCACTCGTAGGCACGGAACACGCCCAACGCCCCGACGTAGCTTGGGGCCTCGACGAGCACGACATCGCCGGGATCGCAGAACACTCTGACCACGAGGTCCAGTGCCATCTGCGAGCCGGTTGTGACCACGACGTCATCGGAGTGCGCGTGGATCCCCACGTCACTCATGACGTCCAGGATCTGCTCTCGCAGCACGACGTCTCCCTGCCCTGAGCCGTATTGAAGGACGATCTCGCCGCGGTCACGGATCAGCTTGGCGACCGTGTCGGCCACTTCCGCCAGAGGCAGAGCTTCGACGAATGGCATTCCGCCGGCGAGGGAGACGACTTCGGGCCTGGAAGCCACAGCGAAGAGTGCCCGAATCTCAGATGCCGCCATCGACCGCGCACGCTGGGCGTACGCCCCGACCCACGGGTCCAGGCGAGAACCGTGGGGATGGCCAGGTGGCGGCGTGGGCACTCGTGCCTCCTCCTCGTCGTGCTTCTGGGTCGCCTCGCGGCGGGTCCTATGCCTACGATGCCTGAGTGTCCCGCATAAGCCCAATCCGACTCGTCGTAATTGCGCTACTTGGCTTCGGAGTTGGTTTGATGGCGGGCTTCGCTTGGTCGCTGTTGAAGCCGCACCGCGTATCGCGGTACCGCGTCGAGTTGAACGGCGAGTCCTGAGTCTGGATTCACACAGCCGGTTCGGGCTCAAAGAAGCGCTCCACAGACTTGGCGATGGAACGCGCCACGGCTTCGGTGACAGCTGCGTCGGCAAGCTTCTGGCGGTCGCCCGGCTGCATTAGGTTGCCAAGCTCGATCCTGACCGCTGGCATCCTCGTCAGGCGCAGCAAGTCTGATGTTCTCGGAGAGCTTCCGCGTCCGGGAGTACCGGTGAGATCGGTGATGCCCTCGCTTATGAGATTGGCTGCCAGCCGACCCGGCAATGACTGTGTTCCCTGCTCGCGACCCCAGAAGTAGGTGGCTGGCCCACCGGGGTGGTCCGGATTGTGGCTAACCCCGATCGACAGGACCAAGTCCGCCCCGAGTTCGTTGCACATCCGCGCGCGGTCTTCGACTGTCGTTGATGCGGATGGCGGATCAAACAAGGAACGGGTCACCAGTACTCGCGCGCCAATCTCGTTCAGATGCACTTCGATTCGCGCGGCAATGGCTGCGGTGATCGCCGCCTCTGTCGCCTGCGGAGAACCAGGGTCGGGCATGTCGCGGACGCAGGGATCCAGCACCACGAGCTTGCCCCGCACCCCCGTACGCAGCTCATGGAGGGAGTACTTCTCGCGGACCGATTGGCTGGAGTAGTGGCCGACCGTTCGCCTCAGCTGACCAAGAGCGCGGAAGGTCGACGGTCCGCATACGCCGTCGGCGCCGATACCTGTGTTGCGCTGGAATTCATGAATCGCGCGGTCCGTCAGAGGACCCAGACGGCCGTCCTCCCGGCCGCAGGAAAACCCAAGGGCGTTGAGCCTCTGCTGCAGATCGAGGATGTCTTCGCCCACGGTCGTGTGCGGTGTGCCGTAGCACAGGATTCGGTCGCCCAGACGCCAGCGGGCTTCCTCTAGGCGACGAAACGTCTCAGGTCCGACGACACCGTCGGCGGTTATCCCTCTGCGCCTCTGAAACTCGCGTACCGCAGTTTCCACCTCCGTGTCGAAATCCGCGCTCACTAGGCCCGTCGTTTCCCACAGGGAGGGATCCTCCTGAGGCTCTGAGGGACCCGACCGCAGCGGGTCATCGTCACGATGCTCCTCGGCGTACAGGGAACCCGGTAGGAGGCCGAGCCTTGCCAGTCGCGCGCGAATCTCCGCGACAGCTGGGCCGCGATCCCCCAGCCGGAACACCAGCCCAGTCATCACTTCATGGCGAGCAGGACGAGCGTGCGGACCCTGGTCACAGGTAGTCGGCCAGCTGCTGCAGCAGGACGCGCTTTGGCTTGGCTCCCACGATCTGCTTGACGAGCCTTCCGGATGAGAACACGCTCAGTGTCGGTATTGACGATATTCCGTACGCGGCCGCGGTCTGCGGGTTCTCGTCCACATTGACCTTCGCGACCACGAGAGTGTCCGCGTGTTCTTGGGCGATCTCCTCGAGCACGGGGCCCACCATCCGGCAAGGTCCGCACCACTCCGCCCAGAAATCCACAAGCACAGGCTTGTCCGACTTGAGCACGTCTTCTGGGAAAGACGCGTCCGTGACTGTCTTAGAGAATTGAGCCATTGGCCCTCCGTCCGTCGTTTCGCTTCACCCTATCGGCCAGCACCGTATTCAGCGCTTGTGGCATTGGCACGGTTCGACCTCCTAATGGGACTCGGTTGCGTCGGTCAGGAATCGTTCGGCGTCCAGGGCCGCTGCGCACCCGGTGCCGGCGGCTGTGATCGCTTGGCGGTAACGGTGGTCGACAAGGTCGCCGCAGGCGAAGACTCCCGGCGCACTCGTGCGCGTGCTTGGGTGGTCGACGATCACGTATCCGGACTCGTCCAGGTCGACTTGTCCGCCAAGCAGTTCCGAACGTGGGTCGTGGCCGATGGCGATGAACAAGCCTGTCACCGCCAGCCTTCGTGTCTGTGATGTCCGCGTGTCCGTGAGCGTCACAGCCGAGAGTTTGTCTTCACCATGAACCTGCGAGACCTGGCTGTTCCAGGCGAAGCTGATCTTCGGGTCGCGCTCGGCGCTTTGAGCCATGATCTTGCTCGCTCGAAGCTTGTCTCGCCGGTGGATGATCGTCACCGATCGTGCGAAGCGCGTCAGGTATGTCGCCTCCTCCACCGCGGAGTCGCCTCCTCCAACGACCGCGATGTCTTGATCCTTGAAGAAGAACCCGTCACAGGTCGCGCACCAGGACACACCGTGCCCAGACAGCCGCTGCTCGCCGGGTAAGCCCAGCTGTCTGTACCCAGAACCCGTCGCCAGAATCACTGAGCGAGCTTGATGCCGCGTGCCAGCGCCGTCGACCGCGGACTTCACCTCGCCTGACAGCGAGACCGACTCGGCGTCGTCGGTGATGAGGTCAGCCCCAAAGCGCTCGGCTTGCTCGCGCATGCGCCCCATCAGCTCGGGACCCAAGATACCGGTGGGGAAGCCAGGGAAGTTCTCAACATCGGTTGTGTTCATCAAGGCCCCGCCCGCCGTTACAGACCCCTCGAGCACCACTGGGTGCAGCTGGGCGCGTGCCGCGTAGATGGCCGCGGTGTATCCGGCGGGTCCGGACCCGATGATGATGACATCACGTGTTTCGGTCACGGTTTCTCCGTCGTAGTTGGTCTCTTCGCGTGAGCTGTCGCTTCGCCCTCGCGGACATCAACGATCTTATGGGGGCAGCCATTCCCGGAACAGCTTGAGGTGATCAGTACTGCCAGCTCGTCTCTTGCAGGATTCGGGATTCTCCCCCAGCTTGACAGTCTGCGATGAGGATTCGCGCATCGCCCACGGAAACGGAGACAACCACCAGCGTCACCGGGACTGAGCCAAAGTAGCCGCGGTCAACCGTCATCACAGGAAGCCCCTGGGCGGCCGACTCCACGCACCGTCGCTGATCAAAGAACGGATGGTCCAGTTCGGTTGGACCTATGCTCGGGGTCCTGGCGGCCATGTCCCCCTTGGACTTCATGAACTGATCGGTTGTCGCGGAAAGGGGCTGGCCCGCCTCGCATCCCGGTTGGCTCGCCAGGAGACCCCCCACCAGGCTCGGCAGGTTCGCGGCCGCGAAATCCGAGCCGGTCTGATGCGAGATCGCGATCAGGTCCGCGTCCTCGACGATGACGGGGCAGGCCTCAGTCGCGACAGTCGAGGGAGAGCTAGCCAGCTGGGGCCCGAGTACCAGGCCCAGTGCGGCGATCGCGGCCGCCGCGGATGCGGCCGCCGCCAGCTTCGCCAGCGGGTAGCGGCGCCACCTGGGCTGATCACGCCCGACGCCAGCCGCGGCCCGGGCGCGGGCTTCTTCGGCTGTGGCGGCCTCGATGCGTGCCAGAACATCCGTGGGGATTCGCGGACGGGGCTGGGCGGCCAGAAGTTCCCGCACCCACGCGTCGGGCTCGCGCTCCGGTGGGTCGGGCCGTGTCATTCGCCGGTTCCCTTCTGCGGGTTCTGTTTCGCGGGATCGATGGTTGTGACGGATTCCGGGGTGACAGGGTTCCCCGCCGTGAGCAGCTCCGCCAATCGGGCGCGCCCGCGGTGGCAGCGACTCTTCACTGTTCCTGATGGACACCCGAGGATCTGCGCGGCCCCCTCGACCGGCCAGCCCTCGAGGTCGACAAGGACGATCGCGGCGCGCTGATCGATCGGAATCTGAGCGAGTGCCCCCCACACGTTCATCCGCTCGTCGTGTTCGGCGATCGGGTCGCGACCGTCGGAAACCTGAAGGTGGGATTCGTCCTCGTGCAAGGGGATAACCGGCCGGGACTTCTTCGCCCTGAGCCTGTCGAAGCAGGCATTGACCACGATCCGGTGAAGCCATGTGCTCACCTTGGCTTCACCACGAAATGTCTCAGCTCTCCGGAAAGCCGACAGCATCGCGTCCTGCAGGGCATCCGACGCTTCCTCAGGATCCCGGCACGTGCGCAGAGCCACTGCCCAGAGTCTGTCGGAGTGGCGACGCACTAACACCGCGAAGGCGTCCGGATCGCCGCCTACGTGACCCCGCAGTAGTTCCTCGTCGCTGCTCTCAGTGTTGTCGCTGTCGGTCATCGGGTAAGCAGCCTACGAAGCGGCATGACCTAGCCCAGGATCCTGACGTCCGCGATACCGCCGGTGTAGCCAACTTCGTCGTAGGGCAAACCGGTTAGCCACACCAGGACGTAGCGCGCCGACAGGGGGCGCGGGATCCGGACCGTGATGGCGTCTCCCGCGCTCGTGACGCTTACCATTCGGCGGAAGTCGGACAGGGATCCGTGGCGCTGCTTGCTAGTGAGGATCTCGAAGTCTGTTCCAGTTCCGGACAGCTTCAGATCGACTGCCGCGACGGGGCGAGTCGCGCCAAGATCAAGCAGCAGTCCAACTCCAGTCTTGGGGTCCATGCTCGATGACAGGTAGCTGACTGTTCGCCACGCCGAATCGGTATCGGCATCCACTGCCAAGGGCGCTAGATCCGGGTTCTCCGAGCCGTCGCCGCTTGGGTCGAAATCCTTGACTGACACGACGGGGAACGCCGCCTCGGGCAGCGGAGACTCGAACGGTGCGAGCGCTGGCGATGACGCGATCGGTTCCGCCTGTGTCAAATTCGCGTCTGCGGCGCCGTTGGCGAGGAACTGCCAGATCAGCAGGGCCAGTCCAGCCGCGGCGAAGAGGACGACAGCCGCTGTGCTCATCCGGTTGAAGACGCGATCCGTGCGTGACTGGGTGGCTTCCTCGTACGTGCCCGAATTCTCGTATGACTGCACCGAACTCATCGCGCTGTCGAGATCCTGGATGCATTCGGTGACGTTGGCATAGGGGGTCAGGTGCCCAGGGTTGTCCGCGCCGATGACACTTCGGGCCACTACGCGGTCGAGCTCACCTGGCCTGTCGGCGACCATGGCTGAGGGCAGCGGGATCGTCCCGTGGGCCAGCGGAGCGACTTCGATGCCGTCGACAGTTTTTTGGCGGCCGGTGGGATCTGGCCACCGTTTGGTGAGCCCGACGTAAAGGAGTGACCCGATGCCATGAAGGTCGGAGCGGAACGGGTCATCCGGCGGGTCACATCCCCAAAGGACTTCCTCGACTCCCAACCCCCGAAGGCGAACTTCCGAGGTGTCGGTGATCATGATCGAGTCCGGCCTGATCCGGCCGTGCGGTACGCCGACCGCGTGGGCGGACTCCAAGGCACGAGCGACCTCAAGCGCGACCGTGGCTGACTCCTGCGGGCTCCAAGTGTCCGACAGCAGCTCAGACCAGCTGTTCCCCAGGACCCATTCGGTTATCACGGCCAGGTGGGTATCTGTCTCCACGACGTCCAGTACGCGAACAACTCCGCGGTCGTGAACGCTGGCCGCTCGACGGGCGGCGTCACGAAGGGCCTCGGCTTTGGGGTCGGACCTTGGCATCAGCCGGGCGCCCACAGGGCGCTGCAGCGCGGGGTCGGTGGCGCGCCAAAGCGCTGTGTTGTTGCTCTCAGCTACCAGATCGTCCAGAACATAGCGTCCAACGTGGCGGCCTGAGAGTCCACGTTCAGTTCCGACGGTCACCGTTCCAGGTTACGGTACGAGCCAGCCTGAACGGTGATTCGAACGCCTGATGAGCCGCGCGTCTACTCGGTTGGAGTCTGATGTCGCCCGCTCATCGGTGTGTGTGACCAGATCCAATAGACGAGCTCGCGGAACTCGGAGACTCGCAGGATCCACGCCGTCACGGCGAACCCACCCAGCACGAAGATGGCGATCCCGGCCAGGTCCACCAAGGCGCTGCCTCTCGTGCCGCCGACGACGTAGTTCGGCAGGACGAGGCGGTGCGCCAGTACTGCCGCCGCGACAGCGACCGCACCGGCCACGGCGATGCGCGCCAGCGTGCTCAGCGTGCGACGCGTGTCGAGGTACCCGTATTCGCGTCGCAGCATCGGCCAGGCGACAACGAATGTGACCCAGTTCGCGGCGGAGAAGGCGAAGGCCAGTGCTTCGACCTGACCTGCCCCCGGACCCGCCCTGTAGAACAGCGGCACCGCCGCTCCGACGAAGACCGCGTTCAAGAGCAGTGCGAATAGAAATGGCGTGCGTGTGTCTTCGGCGGCGTACCAGCCACGCTGTAGGACGTAGTACAAAGTGAACGGCAGCAGCCCAAGAATGAAGATGCTCACAACGGACCCCAGCTGGGCGGCGGCGGCGGCGTTGGTGGCTCCGTACTGGAACAGCAAACCGACCAAAGGCTGCGCCCCCAGCAGGATCACCAAGGCGATTGGCGTGATGACTGACGCCGCCAGGCGCATTGTGTGGCCGATCTCAAGGCCCGCGGCCCGCCAGAGCCCGGCATGGACCGTACGGGACAGGTTGGGAAGCATGGCCGTCACGATTGAGACCGTGACTATTCCGTGAGGGATCATGAACACTAGGTAGCCGAGCGTGTATGTGCGCAGACCCGCGGATGCTTGTCCGGATTCGGCCGCGTTCACGTTGGCCTGGGTCGCGAGCCGGGAGACGACGACGAATGCCAGTTGGGTAACTGCCACTAGACCCAGCGTCCACCCAGCCAACCGGCCCGCCTTGCGCATCCCCATCCCGCGCCAGCGCCTGGAGAATCGCCACTTGTATCCGGATCTGGCGACGACTGGAAGCAGGATCAGCGCTTGGGCCGCGATCCCCAGTGTTGTTCCAAGTCCCAGCCACGCGGTCTGTTGCGCCGTGAGCAGTCCGTCTGACGCGGCGCTTGGTCCAACGATCAGGAAGAACGACAAGTACGTCGCGATCGCCACGCAGTTGCTCAGGATCGGCGCGAACATGGGAGGCCCGAACCGGCCCCGGGCGTTGAGGACCTGCGTCAGCATCGTGTACAGGCCGAAGAAGAAGATCTGTGGCAGGCAGTAGCGCGCGAAGGCAACGGTCATGCTGAACTGACCCTCGGAGAAGTCGCTCGTGACGTACAGGCTGACGATCCAGGGCGCTAGGGCCACGGCGGCGACGCTCACCACGAGAAGGATCACCACGGTCAGGGACAGCAGCGAATCGGTGTAGGCCTGTCCACCGTCGCGGTCATCCTTCATGCGGCGCACGAGCTGCGGCACGAAGACGGCATTTAGGGCTCCGCCGATCACGAGCACGTAGACGATGCCCGGAAGGGAGTTGCCGACAGTGAAGGCGTCCGCTGTGGTCGCCAAGCCCAAGGCCGCGGTGAGGGTGATGTCGCGGGCGATCCCGGTGATTCGCGACAGGATCGAGCCGCTGGCCATCACGGCGCTGTTGCGAAGCAAACCGGATTGGGCTTCCAGGGCCGCGTCTGCCTCACCCTCGTTGACGGATTCGTACGTCGGGTCCTCAGCCATGGGCTCGACGCCAGAATCGGATTCCGACAAGTATCAGCAAGGCAACGCCAGCGAGGATCGCCACTGCGGCGGCAATACTGCTCGCCGCCGTGGATCGTAGTTCCAGGGTCGCGTTGGCGTCATAGACGTTGCCGTCGCGATCGGTGAGCACGATAGCCACCTCCATCGGCTGGCTGCCTACGATCCTGACTGGCAGCTCAATCCCTGCTTTCTGCTTCGCGCGGATGGTCAGGGGTTTCGGCTGACCGTACTGAAGCCGAACCTGGTTCGCGGTGCGCAGGCGGATCCCGACGGTGACCGTTTGATCCAAGTCGTTCGCGATCGTTAGTGGCAGAACACCGCTGTCGCCGGACAGCGTTACCGTGCCGCTCGACACGACTCGCACTTTCGCTTTCTCTTCCCTGAGCTGTCGGCTGATGGTGGCGACCAACTGCTGGCGGGACTCCGCGCGGTCACGCCACAACGCCGACGCGGCGCGCTGTAGGGCGAGGGTGAAGGTCTCGCCGAAGCCGGTGGCATCATCCACGATGGCCGTCAGGGAAGTCAGGCGCTGCTCCAGGGAACGCAACCTGGACACGTACCCGCTGGGTAGTTCGAACTTCCGCTGTGCCTGGCGGTAGGGAGACTTGAATCGCGGCACCTGGCCGGTGAGTCCTACCCGGCTGAGCGGAATCAGGCGGACCCACGGCGCCTTCTCCAGCGCGGCAACAAGATCAGCGGTCCATCCCGGGGGCGGATCCCATAACGCGGGCGGCATCCCGACGACCTGACGTGGCTCGTTGGGACGCTCAAGGGTGATCATGGCGGTTTCGGCCAGGAAGCGTTGGGAGGCCGAACTGCGTTGAGCTGCCGTTTGGGTCGGGGCGGCCAGCGTGCGGCGCAGGGGACTGTCGACCAGCAGAACACGCACGGTACTCGCGGCTATGTCGACCGCGGTCGCACCGGTGGGTGTGTAGTTCAGGGGAGGGTCCGGGGGGAAGGCCCTGTCCGAGAGCACGAAAGTGCGCACGCCCGCGTCGGCCAGCGCGCGCATAGTGTCGTCGTCGACTCTTCCGCCTGCGGGCACATAGGCGGTAGTCGTAGTCGCGTCGGGCAGATACTCGCTCGCGGTGGTACTAGGAAGAGACGCCGATCGCACCACGAGTGACACCAGCCCCGCGCGCTGGAGAGCGTCGGCATCGGCCGCTGCGTAGCCGGGAAGCGTTACGGCCTTCTGGCTCAACGCGGTCGCGAGCTGGGCCAGGAACGCCCTGGCGTCATCGGTGCGGTCTCCTGGCTGGGGGCCATCAGGCCCGAGGATTCGATAGCCGTCGGACAATCCCGCTGCCGTAGCGACGGTCGCGGCGTCGACCATCCACGCCACGTCGTGGCCGGACCCCGCACTCACCAAGCGGGTCAGGCGGCCGTCCGCCCCGAAGTCCTCCGGTAGTTGGGGCGCCATTACCAGCTCGTCCGCGGCGACGTCGGGCAGTTGCTCTACGGGCCACATGAGGGCCAGGCCGGTCGGTTCGTAATGAGCCTTTGGGGGGAACCAAGGAACTACCGTTCCCGCTCTCCCCACTGGGACTCCGCCAGAGGTCGACTCCACCATGAACGCGTAGACACCGGCGCCCGGGCCCAGCGCCAGAGAGCTGATCGGCAACCGGATTCGAAACCCCGCCTGCTGCCCGGGCTCCAGTCGCTGGCCGAGATCCCGTTGCGTGCCTTGGACCGGAATGCCTTCGCGGAGCGTTGAGCCTCGCAGCACTTCTCTGATCTCTGATCTCGATGTCAGCGGTTCTGGCGACCAACGGAGTTGCACTGCTGGACTGTCCACAGCATCGCCCGTGTTGTTCGCGACGCGGCCTTGGATGACTAGCTTGGACTTCGGGCCCGGTACGGCGGGCGTGACGGACTCGATGAGCACTAGCGCTTGTTGATCAGCCTGCTGCGCGCGTGGCGGAGCGGCAGCCTCCACCGAAGCGGTTGCCACCGCCGGTAGCACAATCAGGCTGAGGGCAGTCGCTGCGGCCATCACTCGATTCAGCCGGACTGTCACCTAACCACGCTCCGAGATCATGGCCTGGGCCTTCTTGAGCAACTTGCGCTCGTCGGCGTACACCAGTCGGCCGATTACCGCCTTCAGTGGTACCCATTCCACTGACACGACTTCCGGGTCCTCCGCGGAGAGCTCGCCCCCCTCAGCGAGCATCAGGAAATGATGGACGGTCTTGTGGATTCGCCTGCCCTCGGCCATGAACCAGAAGTCGATGGGGCCGAGTGGCTCCACGACCCGTGCGGCAATCCCTGTCTCTTCCTTCACTTCTCGGATGGCGGCTTGCTGATCGGTCTCGCCTTCCTCCACGTGGCCCTTCGGGAATGACCAGATCAGCCGCTTTCTCCGGTCATACCGCGAGATCAGCAGGGCATGCGCGTCGTCGGACATGCTGTCGACGACAAGCCCCCCCGCGCTTGTCTCAAGAGCCGTCTTGGGGCGGTCTCCAAGCCGGTGCGTGGGCCTTGGCGGCCCGACAGGTCCTCGGTGCTGCCGGTTCGCCATGCAGCCACGATATAGGCGTCGCTGGCCCCAGGGCACATTCAGACGCCGCACCACCTACTCTTGGGCCACGTGACCGAGCCCACTGCCTCCACCGTCCTGGCCCAGATCCGCCAGCGGGCCGTCGCCGACCTTGTTGACCGTGTCCCCGAGCTCGTGGATCTGGGGAAGCTGTTCGCCGCAGCCGGGAACGAGCTGGCAGCCGTTGGCGGTTGCGTGCGCGATGCCGTGCTGGGCGAGCTGGAGCACGTGGACGTGGACCTGGCGACCGACGCTCACCCGGATGTCGCGTTGGGCATCCTCGGCCGCTGGGCTGATTCGGTGTGGGATGTCGGGATTGGTTTCGGCACGGTTGGCGCACGCAAGCATGGGCTCACGTGGGAGGTAACCACGTATCGGTGCGATTCGTACGACTTGTCTTCTCGCAAGCCCGCAGTCCAGTACGGGTCATCTTTGTCCGAGGACCTGGTTCGGCGGGACTTCACAATCAACGCGATGGCTGTAGTGCTGGAGGATCTTCGATTCGTCGACGAGCACAATGGCCTGGTTGACCTAGCCGCGCGGCGTCTGAGGACCCCGGGTCCGCCGGAGCGCTCGTTCTCGGACGACCCCTTGAGGATGATGCGGGCGGCGCGGTTTGTGTCTCAACTCGGTGTGGTGGTAGCTCCGGATGCGCTGGCTGCCATTACTGATATGTGCGACAGGCTGGCCATCGTCTCCGCTGAGCGAATACGTGATGAGTTGACCCGACTGCTCATGGGCGCAAACCCTCGCGCTGGCCTGGGGGTTCTGGTCGACACGGGCCTGGCCGAGTATGTGGTTCCGGAGGTGGCGGGACTTCGGCTGGAGGCCGATGAGCATCACCGTCACAAGGACGTCTACGAACACACGCTGACCGTGCTGGACCAAGCCATCGCTCTGGAGGACTCCGGCCCCGACCTGGTCCTGCGGTTGGCGGCTCTGATGCATGACATTGGCAAGCCGCGGACCCGCCGCTTCGAGGCTGACGGCCAGGTGTCTTTCCATCACCATGAAGTCGTCGGCGCCCGGATGGCGACCAAGCGCCTGACCACCTTGCGATACAGCAAGGAAATCGTCGCTGACGTCGCGCGTCTTGTTGAGCTGCATCTGAGGTTCCACGGCTACGGCACTGGGCAGTGGACGGATGCGGCCGTGCGCCGCTACGTGAGGGATGCGGGTCCGCTGCTTCCCAGGTTGCACAAGCTGACTCGCGCGGACTGCACGACCCGCAATCCTCGCCGTGGACGCGCGCTGCAGCGGGCGTATGACGACGTGGAGGCCAGAATCGACAGGCTCGCGGCTCAGGAGGAGCTGGATTTGATCAGACCCGAGCTGGACGGCAACCAGATCATGGAGATCCTTGGCGTGCCGCCGAGTCGCGAAGTCGGCGAGGCGTACCAGTTCTTGCTCGAGTTGCGGCTCGAGGACGGACCGATCGGGCCCGAGGCCGCACGGACTGCGCTTGAGGCTTGGTGGGTCGAACGGTCGGGCTAGCCGGAGGTCGGCGTTTGTTGGTTGGCTGACTTGGGCGACCTTCCCCGCCAGTACCAGGCGGCGGTGAGCAAGTACGCCGCGCCGATCGCCAGGAACGCCGGGGCAGGGACGCCTTCCACCGGTGTTGCCAAGGCGATGATCAGCGCGCCGCCCACGACCGCCACGTTCACGGCCACGTCGTACAGCGAGAACACTCGGCCCAGGTGATCATCGGCGATGTGCCGCTGGATCGTCGTATCCGCACCGATCTTCGCCGTCTGCTGGGCCAGTCCCAGAACCAGGGCGCCGATCACCATCGCGACGAGTGAGGATGGCGCAAGAGCCACGGGGGCCGCGATCGCGGCAGCGATCAGGGCCAGGCACGTCCACGCCACTACCCCGATGCGTCGGGTAATGGCGGGTGTTACCAGCGCTGCGACTAGCGCTCCGGCTGTGACGGTGCCAGCGACGATTGAGAAGTCGCGCAGCGCTAGATCGGGGTCCGAAGCGGCATGGAGTTGCGTACGGAGTATCAGTAGCAGGAGGACAGTCAGCGCCCCGAAGACGACTCGGTGGATGATCACTACCGTCAGGGAACGCCATGAGGGGCGATCCCGCGACAGCGCCCGGAAGCCGTCGACGAGCCCTCTGGCCACCGCTGAGACACTGTCGCCCGGGAGATCTCCGCAAGGTCCAAGCTGATCCCGCCCCATGCTCAGCGCGATCATCCCCGCGCCCAGGTACGTGGCGGATGCCACGAGCAGTACGACTAGTGAGCCATGGTCCCCCCCGCCCAAGACACCGCGCAGCGCGACTCCGGCCACAGCGCCTATCCCGTAGGCCACGGTCCCCGCCGTCGGCGCGATTGAGTTGGCCGTGATCAGCTGGTTCCGCGGCACCACGTGTGGCAGCGAAGCGCTTAGGCCCGCCAGGACAAACCGGCCGATTCCGAGCGTGACCAGGACGATCAGTCCCAGGTCCAGTCCGTCATGCACGGCTGCCACCACGCAAGCGGTCACAAGCACCGTGATCGCGCGCAGCCAGTTCCCGCGCGCAAGGACCTGCCGACGGCGCCAGCGGTCCAGAAACACCCCGGAGAACGGACCGACGAGTGAATACGGAAGCAGCAGAATGCCGAACGAGGTGGCCACGGCGACGGGGGTCGGTTGGCGCTCCGGGGAAAACAGCACGAACGACGCCAGTCCTGCCTGCAGGAGCCCATCACCGAACGATCCGGTGAGTCGCGTGGTGAGCAGTCGCAGGAACCCTGAGTTCCTCAGCAGTTGCGCGGCTGGCTTGGGCTCCACGATCGGAAGCTAGATCACGGAGTGCCGCCGCGTCAGCCCGGGGTGCCGCCGCGCCGCTCATGCCACCGCGACCGAGACGCTAGGGTTACGACATGGGTGAGGTCGACGGCCGCGGTATGGCGATTGGAATCGTTGCTGGAGTCGCAGTCGGCCTGTTGGTTCTGGCGTTCACGGGAAATGTGGTCTGGTTGGGACTGATGGCCGCTATCGGCGCGGTTCTCGGGATCAACATCCGGTTCGGCTCGCGCGACGACCACTAGTTGTATCGCGTAGTCGGGTTGGTGAGAGCGTGGCCGCTGAGGACGCCTAGCAGGCCGCTCAACCGCAGAAACGTCCGCTCCCGACAAGCGCATCCGTTTCGCAAAGAAACGACCATTGCAACGGGCGCGTCTGTACCCAAAGGGGTGCGTTTGTCGGGAGCGGCCGTTTCTGCAGAGGCGGCATCATCATTACCGACAAGCCCCCGCCGCCACTACGGGGGTAGCCGGGTGAGCCTATGAGTAGGCAGGCGCGAGAGCTTCGCCGGCAAGACCATGGATTTGAGTGGCGAGATCACGTCTTGGGATCCGCCGCGCGCCTTCACATGCAAGCCCAGCGGCGGGCAGTTCGCAATATCAGGCGGGTGGTCGATTGTGACGAATGGGACGTCCACAACCTTGACTCGGTACTCGGACAGCGAATTTTCCGGATTCATGAGGTTCCTGTCCACGCCGCTGGTGCTCATGGCTAAACGCCAGGTAAGACACGAACTGGTCGAACTGATGCGCCTGATTGAATCCAACGCCTCCTGAGTTGGCCAACCGTCCCGACCTGCGGGCAATCACGGCGGCGGCCGCTCCTGACGCGGACCTCTTTGGTCGTTGACACACGGGTCGCGGTGGCATCAGGGGGGCTCCTGCTCGGCTCGGTCAGCCCCTACCGTTCGACACGACCGGCGATGAAGTCCTCCACAGCCTGCCGGGCTTCGGAGTCGGTGTGCTGCACCGGGGGGGACTTCATGAAGTACGAAGCCGCTGACAGGAGAGGGCCCCCGATGCCGCGATCCTTGGCGATCTTCGCGGCGCGGATGGCGTCGATGATGACGCCGGCGCTGTTGGGCGAGTCCCAGACCTCGAGCTTGTACTCCAGGCTCAGGGGCACGTCCCCGAAGGCCCGACCCTCAAGCCGGACGAAAGCCCACTTGCGGTCGTCGAGCCAGGCGACGTAGTCGCTTGGGCCGATGTGGATGTTGCGCGAGCCGATGTCGCGGGACATCTCCGCCGTGACCGACTGGGTCTTGGAGATCTTCTTCGACTCAAGCCGTTCACGCTCCAACATGTTCATGAAGTCCATGTTTCCGCCAACGTTGAGCTGGTAGGTCCGGTCAACGGTCACGCCGCGGTCTTCGAACAGCTTGGTCAGTACACGGTGGGTGATGGTGGCGCCGACTTGGCTCTTGATGTCGTCTCCGATGATCGGGACTCCGGCATCCTCGAACTTCTGCGCCCATTCCGGCGTTCCGGCAATGAACACCGGCAGGGCGTTGACGAAGGCCACCTTGGCGTCGATGGCGCATTGCGCGTAGTACTTGTCGGCCGCTTCAGAGCCCACGGGCAAGTACGAAACGAGAACATCGGCCTGCGTGCGGCGGAGCGTCTCCACTACGTCCACCGGCTCCTCTGGCGACTCGGTGATCGTCTGGGTGTAGTACTTGCCCAGACCGTCCAGCGTGTGACCCCTCAGCACCGGCATCCCGGTCGGCGGAACGTCACAAATCTTGATCGTGTTGTTCTCGCTGGCGAAAATCGCGTGGGCCAGGTCCTCACCGACCTTCTTGGCGTCGACGTCGAACGCCGCCACGAATTCGATGTCGCTGACGTGATAGTCGCCGAACTGCACGTGCATGAGGCCCGGAACACGCGACCCTGGCTCGGCGTTGCGGTAGTACTCCACACCCTGGATCAGGGAGGAGGCACAGTTGCCGACGCCCACGACCGCGACGCGGATTGATGCCATGGCGATTCTCCTTAGGTGCGCGGGCGGGCGGACTGCCCGACCCCGGAGTTGTTGGGGATAGTTTGCGATTCGCTCTCGATCAGTTCGCGGAGCCACGTAACCTCGCGCTCGACCGAGTCCAAACCGTGCTGCTGAAGCTGGAGGGTGTAGCTGTCGAGGCGCTCACGGCTCCTCGTCAGCGAGGCCCGCAGGGACGCCAGGCGTTCCTCAAGCCGACTGCTGCGACCTTGAAGTATGCGCATTCGCACCTCGGAGTTCGTCCTGCCGAAGAAAGCGAGGTGCACGCCGAAGCTCTCGTCCTCCCAGGCCTGGGGGCCAGCATCATCCAGCAGATCCGTCAGGCGTTCCTTGCCATCCGCAGTCAGGCGGTACACGACTTTGGCCCGGCGTCCGGAGAGGGTCGGAGCACCAGCGTCCGCTGGCCCGTCCTCTTCGATCAGCCCGCGCGCGAGGAGGTCCTTTAGGCAGGGGTACAGGGAGCCGTACGAGATGGCCCGGAAGCTGCCGAGCACGCCGTTGAGGCGTTTGCGAAGCTCATAACCGTGCATTGGGTTGTCCTGGAGAAGGCCAAGGACGGCGAATTCGAGCACGCCAGCACGTTTGGCCATTGCTCATCCTTCCCTTGTTACGAATCGATAGATCCAGATCGACATATCGACTCGATATAGCGACTCTAAGGTGCAGCTGAAGCCAAGGCAAGGGCAAACCACTTGTGCGTGTCGTGATCCACACCACTCCGGAGTCTCGGCTTGATAACAAGTACCGGCGCGCGGGCTACGACGGCGGGCCGTTGTTCCGCAGGACCGTACGCTTGCCACCATGGCCATGTCGCGATCCCCCAGCCCTCGCGGGAAGCGAGCGCTTGGCGCGCCGTCGTCGAAGTCCGCACCCGAGCCGCAGCCTGAACCAGAGGTCGTATCCGACCCGACTCAACCGCGCCACGTCGTTGACTACTCGATGAAACGCCGCGCAGCCCTCAAAACACTCTGGCGCAGCGGCCTTCTCGAGGAGCTGTGTGACGCCGACCCAATGCTGCTGCGAACCGCGAAACATCATGGTGAACCGATTGACCGTCCCTGCCCCGTGTGCCGCAAGGAGCCTTTGACGCGCCTGACGTACACATTTGGGGCGGAGATGGGCGAGACATCCGGGCGTGTCCGGGCCCAAGCCGAACTGGCGGGTCTCGCCCGGGAATACGGGGCATTTCGGGTGTACGTCGTAGAAGTCTGTCAACCGTGCTCATGGAACCACCTGGTACTTTCCTACGTCCTTGGTGACGGGGTCCCCCGCGCTGGCGGCCGAAAAGGGGGAATCGCGTGATCGACTACCCGCGAGCGGGCAAGACTGGATTCAAGCGCCTGATCCCATCGTGGAAGTTGGTTCTGGGTTCGTTGGTAACTCTGGGCGTGCTCGTTGTCGGGCTCTTCGCCGCTGCGGTCTTCGCGCTGCCGGTACCGGCACCGAACGACATCGCCATCGCCGAGAGCACCAAGGTTTACTACGCGGACGGGAAGCGAGAGATCGGCCGACTTGGCGATGTCCGACGTACCAATGTGTCCCTGTCCGACGTTCCAGTGGATGTTCAACGGGCGGTCCTAACCGCGGAAGACAGGGAGTTCTTCGATCACAGCGGTCTGTCGCTTCCGGCTATCGGTCGCGCTCTGTGGAACAATTTCACTGGTGGGGACACTCAGGGCGGCTCGACTGTCACGCAGCAGTACGTGAGGAACGCCTACCTGACACAGGACCGAACGTGGGACCGCAAACTCAGAGAGCTCGTCTTGTCAACGAAGCTCGAGACGATCGAGTCGAAGGACGAGATCCTGAGCAACTACCTGAACACGATCTACTTCGGTCGCGGCGCCTACGGGATCCAGGCGGCGTCAGAGGTCTACTTTGGGAAGCCCGCATCGAAACTCACCGTTGCCGAGGGCGCCGCTCTGGCCGCGATGATCAAGTCCCCGGGGTACTTCGAGCCGGAGCTCTTCGAAGAACAACTGCGTGAGCGCTGGAACTACGTTCTGGATGGCATGGTCGAGGAGGGTTGGCTGACCTCGAAGCAGCGCAAGAAGGTGGAGTTCCCGAGTTTCCGCAAGCGTGTCCGTGCGAACACGCTCGCCGGGCAGACGGGCTACATCCTGGAGGCGGTGCGCCGCGAGATGACGAGCGTCGGCTGGAGTGAGGCGGAAATCGAGGGCGGTGGCCTGAAGATCGTCACCACGATCGACAAGAAGGCGGAAGATGCGGCGGTCAGCGCTGTGGAGAGCGCGGGTCCGCAGTACAACACGGGGCGAGTCAGAATCGGAGTCACCGCAGTGCGGCCGGGTACTGGTGAGATCCTCGCGGTCTACGGTGGCAAGGACTACCTGAAGGACCAGTGGGACAACGCTCTGCAGGCGCGCGCCCAAGGGGGATCGACGTTCAAGGCATTCACGCTGGCAGCGGCGCTGGAGAAGGACTACGGCCTCGACTCGATGTGGAACGGGAACTCACCGGCGACGTTCTCCGGCTACACGCTTCACAATTACGCGAACGCGTCCTATGGGTACGTGAATCTGCTCACCGGAACGATGAAGTCCATCAACACCGTCTACGTCGGCGTCGAGAACGCTGTGGGGGTCCAGGCCGCGATCGATGCCGCCCAGCGTGCCGGGTTGCCGAAGGACACGCCTGGTGTTGAGGAGAATCTGACGTTCGTGCTGGGCACGGCTTCTCCGCGAGCCATCGACATGGCAAGCAGTTTCTCTACGTTCGCTTCCCGCGGGATCAGTGCCAGTCCGACGATCCTGAGGGAAGTCCGGCGCAGCGGCGGTGAGATCGCCTACCGGATGGCTGATCACGGGGAGCGCGTGTTCGCCGAGCGCACCATGGACAGTGTCAACTATGCGCTTCAGGCCGTCGTGACGAGCGGAACCGCGACGCGGGCGTCGTGGATAGGCCGTCCTGCGGCTGGCAAGACAGGCACAACAGACGGTTCCAAGTCAGCCTGGTTTGTCGGGTACACGCCGCAGTTTTCCGGTGCGGTGATGATGACCAAGGAGAACAAGAAGGGTCAGCCGGTTTCCCTGGATGGGGTCGGTGGTCTCAGCCCCATCACCGGAGGCTCTTTCCCGGCGGCGATCTGGGCGGATTTCACCGCGGCTGCTCTCGAAGGTGAGTCGGCGGAGGCGTTCGTGCTCCCAGGCGCAACCACGTCACCGAGTCCTTCTCCGTCGCCCAGCCCTTCCAAGACGAAGAAGAAGCGGACCCCGACTCCCTCGCCCAGCCCGACGCCGTCGCCCAGCCGGACCCGGTTGCCGACGCCATCTCCTACGGCCACCGTCACGCCCACAGTCACGCCCACTGGCGGCGCGACGTCCTCGAGCCGATTCACCAACCGGGCGCGATACGACCCGCGCGCCAGGCTGGCCCACCTTCGCGCTCGGCGGCTTACTGGGTAGAGTCGCCGGGTGATCGAGCTGGCTCCCACGCGGTCTGACTCAGATCTGCGCCGCGGGTCTGAGGGGCTCGGGGGCCCGGCTGGAAGTCACATGGCCGAAGCCGGGTGGTGGAACCCACTTCGTGCCGTGTTGATCGCCGGATCGGTCGTGTACGGGCTCGGGCTGGTCTTGACAAGTTCTTGCGCCTCCAACGGATGGGTGGATCCGGATCGCCTGTACCACTTGTGCTACAGCGATGTGCCCGTGCTGTACGAGCTTCGCGGCTTGGCTGACGGCTTGATCCCGTACCTGGAGTGGCCCCAGGGGGCGCAGCCGCTTGAGTACCCGGTGCTCATCGGTGGCTTCATGTATGTGGCTGCGGGGATCACTTCGGCTCTGACCGGCGCTGGCACGAGCGCGGTCGTGTTCTACTACGTGACCGCGATCGCGCTGTTCGCGTTCTTCTTGGTGGCGCTGGCGGCGACTTCGCTGACGGTGCGGGGCCGGATGTGGGACGGGATGCTTCTCGCGGTCGCTCCGTCGGTTGCTTTGGCTTCGACGATCAACTGGGACTGGCTGGCTGTGGCTCTAACCGCGCTGGCCTTGCTCGCGTGGTCACGTCGGATGCCCTTGTGGGCTGGCGTCGCGCTGGGGCTCGCGGTGTCCGCGAAGTTCTATCCTCTGCTCTTGCTCGGCCCGATGTTCCTGCTGTGCTTCCGGGCTGGACGATTGCGACAGTGGGCGCTCTTGGCGACTGCGACCGTCGGGTCGTGGGCTGTGGTTAACATTCCCCTCGCGGTAGCTTCGCCCGAGGGCTGGTCCTACTTCTTCCGGTTCTCCGCCGAGCGCGGCCAAGATTACGGTTCGGTTTGGCTAGCCCTGGAGATCGCGGGTCTGGATCTCTCCGGAGTGAACGCTCTGGCCCTGGGGTCGTTCGTGGCGCTGTGTGCGGGGATCGCCGCCTTGATTCTCATGGCACCGGTCCGCCCTAGAGTCGCTCAGGTCGCGTTCCTGATCATCGCGGCATTCCTGGTCACGAACAAGGTCTATTCGCCGCAGTTCGTCTTGTGGCTGCTACCGCTGGCCGTTCTGGCGCGGCCGCGGTGGCGGGACATCATCTGGTGGCAAGTCGCCGAGGTTGTCTACTTCGTGTCGATCTGGTGGTACCTGGTGAGCTTCACTGAGGCGAAGACAGGGTTGCCTGAGTCGGTCTACGCGGTGGCGATTCTCGTGCACATCGTGGCGACCCTGGCGCTGGCAGCGCTTGTCGTGCGGGACATCCTGATCCCCCGATTCGACCCGGTTCGTTCCGACGGAGTCCCGTTGCACCAGGACGATCCAGGCGGCGGAGTGCTTGATGGCGCGAAAGACCGTTGGGCCTTGAGGCGCCGCTCGAGCACGGTTTGAACTTCAGCGCACCATGCGATTCACGATCGGGGTCAGCGTCGAATGCCACGTGGCGCGCACCGGGTACTGGAAGCTAGGTAGCAACTCCGTCAGCCTCACGGATGGCCAGCCCCAGGCGATCCGGGGCATCAGGGCTCCCTCGGGCACGGGGCCGCTTGGCACGACAAATGCCGTCGCGCCTGCGGCCGTCGACTCGGCGAGCATGCGGGTCCTGAGCGCCAGCACTGCGGCCGCGTTGGACGTCGGCTCAGTCAGGTTCTCCGACAAGTCCCAGGCCTTGGCTCCAACGATCGCGAACATGGACCCGTAGCAGATGTCGCCCATGCTCTCGGCCACGAGAAGGCGCACTCGATCGTGATCGTCGCCAGCTAGTCCCCGCCACATGTCGTGCATCCGCTCTGGCGAGTGGGCGTCCTCATGCGGATGCGCGGCACCAATGGCCGACGCCACCTTGTCCAGATCCGAGACATCGCCGGGCCGGATCGTGAGTCCCCTCCCCCTTCTCCCCGCTGGGCGGGGAGTGGGGGTACCCCTCCCCCTTCTCCCCGCTGGGCGGGGAGTGGGGGTACCCCCACCGGGCGGGTCGGGTGGTCGCGCCTGACGATTGGGCAGCGGGACCTCGGCGAGGAACCGTTTGCGGGCAGTGCGCATCACGCGCCAGCCAGCCTGTCGCAATCGCTCGTGGGCCTGGTCGGCTTGGTGGGTTGGAGGCTGACTCGCGCGAATGGCAAGTTCGGTGCCCTGGGAAACCGCTGTCGGGTGGAAGCCGGGCCAGACGTGCGCTGACGTCATCGGGCCTACGCGGGCGGTGAAGGCCCCTCTGGAGCGCAGATGCTCGACTAGTGGGTCAAGCCAATCCTTGGGCCGCAGTGCCCGAAGTCCCAGCCCAGTCCAGTCGATGTCCGGGCCGGAATGAAAACTGGCCACCGAGCGCATCGGAAGCCTCGGAAGACCTCGGTAGCGAGCGAGTCCAGCTCCGACAAGGAAGTCCTTGTCGAACCAGCCGATGGACTCGTAGCGCCCGGTGACATGGCCCCGACCCCAGCCCGGAGTTTGCTGTATGGGCACCCACGGTCGAGTCGAGATGAAGGTCGCGTGCTGCGCGGCGGTGATTGCCCGCACTTCCAGGGTCACGCGACCTCCAGGTCGTCATTGGAGAAGTCAAGATCGATCACCACTGGTGCGTGGTCGGACGTGCCCTTGCCCTTGCGCGCCTCGCGGTCGACGTACGCGTCAGACACCAACTGCGGTAGATCCCCTCCGAGGAAGGCCAAATCAATGCGCATCCCGTGGTTCTGGGGGAACGCCAGCTGCCTGTAGTCCCAGAACGTGTATGGGTGGTCGTACTTCAGCGCGCGTGGGACGATCTGCGTCAGCCCGGCTTCCTCAAGATCGCGCAGCTTGTCTCGCTCTTCGGCGGTGACGTGCGTTTGTCCCACCCGGGCTGCCGGGTTGTAGACGTCGTCGTTGGTCGGCGCCACGTTGAAGTCCCCCAGTAGGGCCAAACGGCTCTGGCTAGCCAGCTCGACGCGAGCCATCTGTGTAAGTGATCTAAGCCAGTTGAGCTTGTATTGGAAGTGGGGGTGATCCAACGCCCTGCCGTTGGGGACATACACGCTCCAAACCCTCAGGCCGTCGCACGTCACTCCGAGAGCCCGCGGTTCCACTGCCCCCTCCCAGGTTGGCGGCGCCAGCAGCTGGTGCGTGATGTTCTCCAGGCCAACTCGGGACAGTACCGCGACGCCGTTCCAGGGGCCGTTCCCGACAGCCGCGGATTCGTAGCCCAGGGCCGCGAACGGCAGGGACGGGAAATCGGAGCTGGGGCACTTGGTTTCCTGAATGCACAGCACGTCGGCTTGAGTGCGAGCCAGCCACGCGGCAACCCGGTCGACGCGGCGGGCCACTGAGTTGACGTTCCATGTGGCTATCCGCACAACGGCACCCTAGCTGTGATTGTCACCCGCGCCCGGTTCCTCCGGGCTCGGCCCCCGCGGGATCCGTCCCGTGCCCGCGCGGCTAGGGCGGGGGTCTTCGCCATCGGTGTCGCGGTGTTGGGGTGACGGTCCACCACGGCTGGGACGGATCACCCGCCCCGGGTTGGCCCGCCTCGGGTTGGCCTGGCTGGGTGTCGCGGGTCAGTTCCCATCGGCCGAGGTCGAGTTGACGATGATGTGGCCAACAAACACTGGCCAACGAGTCCAGGTCGGTCGCGCCTCCCAGGGACCACGCTGTGACGTGATGCGGCTGGGTGTGCTCAGGACCCACATCACAACCCGGGATCACACACCCCCCGTCTCGCACAGCCAAGGCCCTGCGCTGCGCTGGGGTCGCCAGACGAACCGAACGCCCCACCGCCACAGGCTGTAGTTGAGTCAAACCCAAACGGTTCAACAACGAGCGTGGATCCACCGGTTCGCGCGGCTCAGCGATCACAGGGGTGATCTTGCAGGAACACAACCCGAACCGGGCACCGGCATGTCCTAGGACCTGATCGTGACCCAGCTGGCCCAAACCGGCACCGCCAGCGCACCACCTGTCGCCACAACCTGGGGGTCCCACCGCGAAACGGGGGAGGCCGGCGTCGGCGTCGCCGTGAGATTGCCCGGGGGATGTGTTGGCGACTTGTTCGGCTTGTGCCATGGTCATGGTCAACGTGACCGCCGCTGGTAGGCCGCCGTGTTTGGGAAGGTCGGCTTTGCTGACCAGAAGCATCAAGGCGTCGGCGTTGCGCTGCCCCCGGGTCAAGCCGTCGCCTTCGACGCGAAGCGATTCAGCGCACGCCGCCACAGCCTCTTCGAACGCTTTGCCGTCCACACTAGCTAGGCGCCCCTCGAACACCGATATGTCACGGAACCGGGTGAACGCCAAATATCGTTCGTCGTGGGCGTCTTGTTCGCTTCGATGCGCCAGATCGGGTTTGGCCAAAGCCACAGCGTGAGCGCACGCCCGCGCCACCTGAGCCACACTCAACTCGGTCAGGACCGGCGCCAGGGCCTT